>PIXU01000263.1 GCA_003601795.1 Candidatus Methanophagales archaeon | reverse complement strand
TGTTTTGGAATACAACTCTATATTCATTACGGCTGACAACCAAATGAAAGCACAGGCGGTATCGAAAGAGTTATTCACAATTTTTGTATGAAGACCTTGGCGGGTTCTGGCACTTGGACTCGATCATGTCAACACTTCGGCTTACATCCAAATGCCTTCGCAACTTTTATAGGGATGCAATGTAAATTGTAACAAACGGGATTTAACTTAAACTTGAGTAAACGATTACATTATTACAGCTCTTTGAAGTTGAAAGTACCAGAACAGGAATAACTCCCCATCCAACTTGTGGTTTGTGGTCCTCTCCAAACCTGAACGAATTTAACAATCTTCGTGAAGTATTTTAACCCCCCACCACCAAAATAACAGCCTTTGGACATGGAATAAACCCATTTATAGTCCTTATCTTTTAAAACTACCCCCTTATACTTCTTTCTGAACCTATTAATATCCACCGTCAAATTGGTGGTATCTCCAATTATTATCGTTTTTTCCGCTTTTTCGCTTTCCACAAACTGATCGACTGTAAACCTGCTTAGAAGCCTGTAAACTCCCTTAACGATGCTTTAGCCTTTAATTCGCTTATTACGAAGGTTATATCACTTTCAAAGCACATTGCGAGTATCACGACCTTCAGCATCGTTATAGCTTCACTTTTAATAGATTGGAGAGTGATATAATGATCGTTTGTGAATGGTTGATGGAGGGGGTTAAATTTTATCATAGCAATGATATTGGGGGAGAATTTATCATTCACAGCGCTGGATTTCGTCTTCATGCTCAGTGGTATCGTAATCGCTTTCTTCTCCACTTATTTCGGCTGTTGCTATTACTCCAAGATAATATCCTGGGAGAGGCAGGGCAAGATAGACCGAACACTGCCCTATGCCATTGGATACATATCCTCGATGGCTTCCATAGGCGTGATACCCTACATGACTTTCAAGAAACTATCAGATGCGGAGGAGGCTTACGGCGAGGTGAGCAGGGAGATGAGACATCTGGTACGCGATGTTGAGCTCCTGGGACTGGATTTCATGACGGCACTGAAGAAGCTCTTAGCGTTGACTCCTTCCGCGACCATGCGCGCTTTTCTCCAAGGTTCGATAACAACAGCCCTCTCTGGTGGCGAGATGGGTGATTACTTCATCAATTCAGCGCGGGAATACATGAGTGAGAGAAGGGCAAAGTATGAGTCCTTTATAGAGACGCTGGGTCTATTCGCGGAGTTTTATGTAATCGGGATAGTAGTTGCACCATTGCTGCTCGTTGTGGTACTCACAATCATGTGCTTCCTCGGTAACGCTTCTTTAGAGGTTCTCGCTGCAATTGTTTATATTGCGATTCCTCTTGGTAGCTTCGGCTTCATCATTCTCATTGGGCTTGTCGGGAGCGAATGACAATGAAAGATAAGGAGACTGAGACTGAGACTGACAGACTTCTGGAAGCGTTAAAGAAGAAGAGACAGGAGAAAGCAATGGTTCAGTTCTTCAAGGTCCCGTTTGTGCTCGTGAGAGAGAATCCGGTTCGGCTGGCTTATGGCTGGGTTATGGTTTATATATCTGCTGTCATTGGTGCATGTCTCATACTGATCATACTGATCATATACCTTTACAGCAGGGCACATGAGGGCTGGTCAGGATTTGTAGCACCGTTCGATGCATACATCCTGGATTGCTTCGCGACCTTGCGCAGGCGAAGAGAGCGGATTTGACATTGATTGACTCGGTTTGACTCACTTCAGAGGGTAATTATGGGATACTCACAGAAGGACTGAGGACTATTGCCTAATCAGCTCACGTGGGGTGTGCCATTTGAGGATGCCCTGAGGATGTTTGCAAAGCGGTATCCAACGAATATGATCAGACGTTCGGTGGAGATAATCAGGGAGGGGTATCGGGTAGGGGGGATGTAGGCGGGATATTGAAGATCGTGGCGGAGGATATGAACGAGTTGCGTTCCCTGGAGCGCAAGAGGGCATCAGATATGAGCCCTTATGTGGCTATCTGCTATATAACCTTTGGTGTCTTCCTACTCATCCTGCGGGTACTCTACAAGATGCTCATTCCGATGATGACAGAAGCTGCGAAGCAGATCGCAGGTGCAGGTATGGGTAGAGCGACCATTGTAAATATTGATGCGGAACGGATGAAGATGATCCTATCCCACTGTGGGATAATACAGGGTATCTGTTTTCCGGTCTGGTAGCCGGGAAACTGGGTGAGGGCAAGGTTATAGCGGGCTTGAAGCATGCGTTACTAATAGCTTCAGGCTCTTTTGCCCTCTTTACAATCTTGAAACTCATACCCAACTTTCCCCAGTTACATGTTTGAATACGATGCCACTTATTTTTTATTTCAATAACTTCTAACGGGATAGTGGTAGTTATCAACCAATGCTATCAAATCTAAGAATAGTGCTCAGGGACCTCGGCAGCATCCTCGTCATACTGGGAGTGCTGATATTTTTTCTGCTTGGTATCGCATGCTACTTCCATGAGGATGTGATAATGCCTGTTGTAATCACCGGTTCTGGGGTTATACTCTTGGGGTTACTATTCAGATATTTGTTCAGATATGCAGGGGAGCCCGAATACAAGCATGCAATGATATGTGCAGCACTGGTATGGCTGGTCGTTCCAGCTTTTAGCGCAATCCTCTTTGTCTTGATTGAGGGTATGAGCCCATTGGATTCTTATTTCGAGGCGATGTCCGGCTGGACAGGAACGGGTCTGACGATGATTACCCATCCGTCGGGACTCACGCATACAATCCAGTTCTGGCGCAGTCTGATGCAGTGGGTGGGAGGTGTAGGTGTGATCGTTCTGATGCTTTCCGTTCTTGCACGTCCGGGTACAGGTGCATATGTACTTTACAAAGCGGAAGCACGTGAGGAGCGTATAAAACCGAGTATCATATCAACAGTGAGAATGACATGGTGGATATATCTATTCTTGACTTCTATAGGTATAATTCTCTTCTTTATCGCCGGTATGAAGCCATGGGAAGCGATAAACCACGCAATGACCGCAATTGGTACCGGTGGATTTACAATCACTGATAACAGTATCGCCACATATAACAGCTTTATCATCG
>PIXU01000262.1 GCA_003601795.1 Candidatus Methanophagales archaeon | reverse complement strand
GCATCCAAGCTTGCAGGCAGTGTTGCTGCTCTGGTTCATGGCTACAAGACCTTTGACCCCTCACTCAAGTTCGCAGGCGTCATCCTGAACGGCGTAGCAAGTGAAAGGCACGGAGCACTGCTCGAAACCTCTTTAAAAGGAGTTGCAAGGGTTTTCGGGGCTATTCCCGCAGATGAATCGGTTAAAATACCGGAGAGGCACTTAGGACTTCTCATGTCTCACGAAGTTGATCGCGCTCTCTTGAATGACTTCTCAAAGCTCATAGAAGAGAATATAGACATGGATACTTTGCTTGAAGCGACAAAGATTGAGATTCAAAGTCAGGAGCCAGAGTCTCGAATAAGGGCTGTTGATGGCGTCAGGGTGGGAGTGGCGATGGATGAAGCGTTCTGTTTCTACTATCCGGAAAACTTAGAACTCATGCGCGATTTTGGTGCCGAAATTACAACTTTCTCTCCAATTCATGATTCTTTACCTGATGCGGATGCATTCTACATAGGTGGCGGCTACCCGGAGATTTATGCACCACAATTGGAGGAGAACGCAGCACTAAGAGAGGCGCTCGTAGATGAGATTCGGCACGGTTCTCCGTTATACGCAGAATGTGGAGGCTTGCTTTACTGCCTTGAACAGCTCGAAAGCAGGGAGATGCTGGGCTTATTTAAGGGTTCGGGAAGGCTCACAAAAAGACTTCAAGCAGTGGGATATGTCGATGCTATCTCAATAAGAGACTGCCTTCTATTCCAAAAAGGTGCGAGATTCCGCGGTCATGAGTTCCACTACTCAACGGTGAGTGTCAATACCAGCACAGCTGAGGATTTCGCCTACAAACTTCTTAAAGGCAGGGGGATAGAGGATAAGAGAGATGGGATATGGAGAGATAACGTGCTTGCATCATACACGCACCTTCACGCTTTGGGGAATAGGGAAGCTTTCCTACATTTCCTGAAGGCTGCGATGTGCTGAGGGTTCCACGCCTGAGCGACCTCGCGGGAGAGAATCTATATTCAAGGAAAGATAAAATGATGATGAAGAAAAGGATAATGGTGCAAGGCACGGGGTCGGGAGTAGGCAAAAGTGTAATTGTGGCTGCGCTTTGTCGCATATTCACACAAGATGGCTACGAGGTCGTACCGTTCAAATCGCAGAATATGGCTCTCAACTCGTATGTTACTAAAGACGGTCTTGAAATAGGAAGAGCACAAGCATTTCAAGCTTTTGCCGCTCGTAAGGAGCCGACAGTGGAGATGAATCCTATCTTGCTGAAGCCTTCAAGCGACACCGGCGCCCAGGTTATCGTGCGCGGCAGGCCAATAGGTAACATGACGGCAAAGGAATACCATAACTTCAAGCCAAAAGCGCTGAACCTCATAAAGGAATGCTTTGTGAAACTCGAACGTGAAAACGACATTGTGGTGATAGAGGGTGCGGGAAGCCCGGCTGAAATAAACCTTCGTGAGAACGACATCGTGAACATGAGCATTGCAAAACTTTTGGGCGCGCCAGTGCTGCTCCTTGGAGACATAGACAAAGGAGGTGTATTTGCATGGATTGTAGGAACTCTCGAACTGCTTGAGGAGGAAGAAAAAGAATTGGTAAAAGGTATTCTGATAAACAAGTTCCGTGGGGACATGGACATACTCAAGCCAGGGCTGGAATTCCTTGAGAAAAGAGTCGATATACCAGTGATAGGCGTTATACCTTATTTTCACGATATAAAGATACAGGAAGAGGACTCTGTTTCGTTGTCGGTAGAAAAAGGGAAGAGGAGTTTGAGAGGAAAAGAAAAGGGAATAACAATAGAAGTCGTTTACCTGCCGCACATATCCAATTTCACGGATTTTGATGCCTTAGAAGCAGAAGATGACGTTTCGCTGCGATATGTGGGCAAGGGGGAAAAAATAGGCGAGCCTGATGTGATAATTATACCCGGGTCGAAGAATACGATAGGCGACCTGTTGTATCTTAAAAACAACGGATATGCATCGCAGATAGTGGAGAGGGTAAGGAGCAGGAAGTGCGTTGTTTTTGGAATCTGCGGCGGTTATCAGATGCTGTGTAATACCATAATAGACCCGGAAGGCGTGGAATCAACACTTAGAGAGATAGAAGGACTTGCCCTGCTGCCCGCTGTAACTATATTTGAGACGCATGCACAGAAAATGACGAATCAGGTGCGGGCGATAGCAGATTTGGAGTTCTATAAAGGAGAAATAGCGGGGTATGAGATACACATGGGAAGAACTTATTTCTCTAACGGCGAAACAAAAAAAGCCTTTACGATATTCGAGCGTTCTGAGAAGAAGGTTATGGATGACGGAGGTGGTGCTGTTTCTTCTGATGGAAACGTCATCGGGACTTATATACACGGGATATTTGACAATGATGTCTTTCGTCGAGCTTTTCTGGACTACATAAGAGTGAGAAAAGGGCGGTCTCTGTTGAGCACAAGCGTAAGCAAAAGCAACGACAAAAGTGAAAACATGAGTGGAATTGATTGGGAATCGGAATATAATAAATTAGCAAACCTTGTACGGGGTAGTATTGATATGAATAAGATATACGAAATCATAAATTGTACATGAAAAAGCATTGCAGTTGTGGGCAGATATTAATTAAACCAGGAGGGAAATGAGAAATGAAAAAGGAGGTAAGGACGAAGGAGGAAGTATTTGAAGCAGTGGAGATGCAAAGGGTGAAATTCATCGGACTCTGGTTCACTGACATCTTAGGGAGATTAAAGAGCGTTACTATTTCAGTTAGCGAATTAGAAACCGCCTTTGACGAGGGCATGGGTTTTGATGGCTCTTCGATAAAGGGATTTGCAAGGATTGACGAAAGCGACATGCTCGCGAAACCTGACCCCGCTACCTTCCAGATTGTACCAGGGAGTCCCAAGGGAAATGCAATTGCGAGGATGTTCTGTGATATTTTAAATCCCGACGGCAGTCATTACGAGGGCGATCCGAGGTATATATTGAAGAGGAATTTAGAGCGGTTGAGGGAAAAGCATGGCTACACGTTTTACCTCGGTCCCGAACTTGAATATTTCTATTTCAGGAATGAAAAGAATCCAGAGGTACTGGATGAGGGCGGATACTTTGATTTAACGACATTGGATGCAGGAAGTAACTTTAGGAGAGATACGGTCTTAACACTGGAGGCAATGGGAATAAAAGTGGAAGCCAGCCACCATGAGGTTGCTCCTTCGCAGCACGAGATAGACCTCCGGTATACAGATGCGCTGACGATGGCTGACCAGGTGATGACATATCGAATTTTGGTAAAGGAGATAGCACAGCAACATGGATGTTACGCCACGTTCATGCCAAAGCCCATCTTCGGCGTCAACGGCTCAGGAATGCACGTGCATCAATCGTTATTTGAAGGAGATAAAAATGCTTTCTTCGACCCGAATGACGAATATCAATTGTCTAAGGTGGGTAAGAGGTATATCGCGGGATTGTTACAACATGCACCGGAGATCACTTCGATTACCAATCAATGGATAAACTCGTATAAGAGGTTAGTGCCGGGATATGAAGCACCCGCATACATTACATGGGCACGTCGCAACCGCTCTACACTTGTAAGGGTGCCGATGTATAAACCCGGGAAAGAGAAAGCAACACGTGTGGAATACCGCAGCCCGGACCCTGCATGCAATCCATACTTAGCCTTTTCTGTGATGCTCGCTGCGGGATTAGCAGGAATAAAAAACCATTATGAATTGCCGCCACCCACGGAAAAGGACGTTTACCGGCTAAGTGATGAGGAAAGGGCAAAGGAAGGAATAAAAACGCTGCCCGGGAGTTTGATTGAGGCAATAGTACTGACAAAGCGGAGCAAACTGGTGAGAGAAGCTCTTGGGGACCATATCTTCAACAATTTCATCACTTCAAAGCTCGTGGAGTGGGACCGCTATCGCGTGAACGTAACAGAATGGGAGCTGAGGGAGTATTTATCGGTGCTATAACGTATTTCGCTTTTCTCCTCTCAAATTTCGTTGTCATTTCATTTTACCTTACTTCCCTCTTCATCTCTTTCAACCCCTGCTTTAGCCTTTTCACTTCATCTTTTAACGTCACTAATTGAACGCCTTGCCTTAATATCGAAGGCATTGTCGGATTTTTTATTTCCAGTGCGCCTATTGGGCAAACTCTATCACAAACGCCGCAGCAGGTGCATTCATTGTAATCAATAATTGATTTTTTATCCACTATTTCAATCGCGTTATCTGGACATACCTCCGCGCATTCTCCACATCCTTTGCACAGTCTCAAGTCAACAATTGGGATCCACATTCTATTTTTAAAAACATTTATAAAGGTTCCCTCTTAAATATATATGATGTCTGTCGGGATAGCCAAGAGGCCTAAGGCGGTAGGTTGCTAACCTACTTCCCCTTACGGGGAGCGAGGGTTCGAATCCCTCTCCCGGCGCTATGTTTAACCCGATTTCATGTATCTATGAAAAAATATTGGAAAGAGGGATATTGAATTCTCCTATCCTCGTGAATCATCTTCTTCTTGTCCTGGATGAAACTGACCTTCTTTCTGATAAGATGGGCTTTGGATTGGGAATGGAAAAGCTAAGGCACTTCATAAAGTGGTGTCATTCACTGAAAATAGATGTTATAAGTGTTTATATCGGCTTTATTAAGGACGGTATGGACAAGAAGTTGTTGGAAAAAGCATATTCTCACCTCTTACAGCATCTAACAAAGGCGTTGAACAAAGAAAAAGCTTCTGTTGCTATTTATACGGATACGCCAGCTCTCGAATCCGGACATGGGTCAATTAAATTCATTAATACTGCTTTGGGTAACGAGGACGGAGGCAATACCGGGAAAAAAATAAGCATCTCAATAGGCTTCGGTGGTAGAAGCGAGCTAACAAAGGCGATAAAGGAGATAGCAAAAAAGGTGGAAACGGGAGAGATAGAGCCTGAAGAGATAGATGAGAAAGTAATAGAATCTGAGTTAATATTCAAATCAGAACCCGACCTCGTCATCAGGTCTGGCGCAACTCGCTTAACGGATTTCCTGATATGGCAATCGGTGTACAGTGAATTTTATTTCACCGATGTCAATTGGGTAAACTTCAGGAAAATAGACCTTCTCAGGGCGGTTCGGGATTTTCAGTGGCGCGAGAGGAGATTTGGACGTTAAATCACAGGTCAATGAAGTGCATCTTCTTCATCCATATGCTTACCGCTCTCCTTGCCTGCTCCGGGTGTGCAAAATTATTTTCGATCGCTTCATCCTCGTGAATCCCTATAAAAGGGTCTATTGTATTTTTTTCCACATCTGCTACCCATATCATCACGTCACCAATATCTTGCTCTCGGCAGAAAGAGATGAAAGGAGCGGGGGTTTTCTCTGTTGGAACCGCGATTACAATTACTTCCTTCTCCTCTGTTTTTGCTTCGGATGCCTTTAACAGTGCTTGATTCTCTCCTATGAAAGGAGGAACAAACTTTATTGAAGAGAAGATGAAAATATGTAGACGCTTATCTTCTTTCTCAGCCATCATCTCAATGAACTCATGCCCCTTTTCCTCGACTTTTATGTCCGAACTCTGAGCGCGAATTTGAATCCGATACCCACACCGTTCCACAAAATCCCATACCACCTTCTTTACTGCGCCTAACGGGCTCCTTATCTTTGTCCACCGTAAAAAAGCCCCCTCCAATTCCTCAACCATGTATCTATGTGTTGGCAGACAGTAAAATATCTCGCCCTGATAATTAATCCGGGTGCGCATGTCAGGAGAAAAAACAGATATTTTCTCTTCACTCGTTATGCTTTTGAAAATCAAATCTTTAAGTTTTCCGCCTAATTTCCTCTCCAACTCTTCTCTTTCGGCATCACTGAGCGATTCCAAGCACTCTCTTATCTTTAAAGCGAGTTCCCCTTCTGATATTACTTTATATTCTTGGCAATAGTCCGAGAGATTTTCAAATACTTTTAACAAGTTCCTGTTTTCATGCATTTCACTTTACGTCACCACGTATTTTATCGCAGGTATTCATTTTTTAATTTATCTTTGTTTTGTTTGGATAACCAAGATATAATTTTTTAATTAAGAGAATAGAGAAGAAGGAAATGACCAAATTTGCACATCGTGTCGAGGGCATAGAGATTTCAGGCATAAGGAAGGCATTTGAAGCTTTTTCCGGCGAGTTCTTCAACCTTGGACTTGGTGAACCTGATTTCGATACTCCGGAACATATAAAAGAAGCTGCTATGCAGGCACTCAAGTCAGGTTTTACCTCTTACACCTTTAATAAAGGCATAGAAGAACTGAGAGAGGCAATAAGCGATAAGTTCAAAAGGTATAACGGCTTTGTGGCGAACCCTGACGGGATAATAGTTACTTCGGGTGCAAGTGAAGCATTGCATATCGCTATTCTTTCTGTTGTGGAAAAGGGAGATGAGGTGCTGATACCAAATCCCGGATTTGTTTCATTCGCAGCGCTAACGAAATTGGCAGAAGGGAAGCCAGTAGGAGTTCCTCTCAGCGAAGACCTTACGATGTCTGTGGAAGACCTGAAGGAAAGGCTCACAGATAAGACAAAAGCGATGATAATAAATTCCCCTGCTAATCCAACAGGGGCTGTGGAAAGCGAGGAGAACATAAAAGCGATTGTTGACGTTGCAAACGACCATCAAATAACGATCATTTCTGATGAGGTTTATGAGCAGCTTATATATGATGGCTTGAAGCACATAAGCCCTGCAAGATTCTCTGACGAGGTCATTACAGTAAATGCCGTGTCAAAGACTTATGCGATGACGGGTTTTCGATTGGGCTACCTTGCAGCTCGTGAAGAATATGTAGAGCAAATGCTGAAGATACATCAATATATACAGGCATGTGCATCCTCCATTTCGCAGAAAGCAGCATTGGCTGCTATTACAGGACCTCAAGAATGTGTAGTCGAGATGAGAAACGAGTTTAAAAGAAGGAGGGATTTCGCTGTTGATGTTCTTCGAGATATGGGAATGGAATTCATCACTCCAAAAGGGGCATTTTATATCTTCCCACGAGTGGGGGATGAGAAAGAATTTGTGGAGAAGCTGAGAAGAAGAAGAATAGTAGTCACGCCGGGCTCTACTTTTGGAAGCCGGGGCAAGAATCACGTGAGAATATCGTATGCTGTGAGTTTTGAAAAATTGAAGCGGGCTTTTGAGTTAATTTATTCCCTCCTTCGCGAAGGTGGGCGAGGCGCTTTATAAGGTCGTCTCATTTGCGTCCCACACTTTAGACAGGTTGTGGTAATATAATCACCCCTAAGGCGAACTCGCGCATTTTTACCGGGAATTAAGAAGGAGTAGCAACCCCTGCAAATCCGCATCTTTAGATGCGATGGTATTCGCACCCGATACCGCATTCCAATCTCGCGGGCAAGCTGCACATATCTATCACCTCTGCTTCTTCCTTTTACATCTTTTTTTCTTGCATCAGCTTCTGCCAGCTCGAACAGCCTTTCTATCCGCTGCAATGCGATGTCTTCAACTTTTCTTCTCCTCTTCTTCCTCTTCATCCAATCCAAATATTCATAGGAAAGAAAGACTTAAAATAAAAAGAAAGAAGAGATATGAAAGAGGGGGAAAGAAAGAATCTGCTCAAAAAGGTGAGAACCATTGCTGATTTTCAATTTGGTGCGGGTGCGGGTGAGATTTTGTTCTCGGAAAGCGTAGAATTTACACTCTCAAAGACAAGAAGGATATCACAGATAAAAGAGAAAGGGGAGAGAATAGCGACTCTAAGGAGCTTTGACGGACTGTTAACCCTAAGCGGAGAAGGAGCAAAGAGGTTACATCGGTTTTTCAAATATCCGAGACTGAGGGTCGTTATGAACGAGGAGAGCAGTAAATTCATAAGAGAAGGAGGAACTGCTTTTTGTAAACATGTAATCGACGCCGATCCGGAAATAAGGGCTTATGATGAGGTTATACTGGTGGATGAGAAGGATAATCTACTTGCAACCGGAAAAGCCATGCTATCCTGTGATGAAATGAAAATTTTTGAACATGGCGTGGCAGTGAAGGTGAGGTGTGGGTTAGCATAGCCACTTTTTTCTTACTTCTGCATGCTTTTCTATCTCATCAATCAGCGGATGACCTTCCCAGTTGCTTTCATAGAGGAAAACGAATTTTGCCCTTCTATTATTCAATTTCAGCAATTTCAATACATTTTGCAATGCCACGGTCTTAGCTTCGTTATCTATTTCCGTTGGTATTTCAGACTGCCCCACCGGATAACTCTCAGCCAGTTCAACTGGACAGGGACCAAACGGTGGTTTCACAAAAAATACGTGATCATAGTCTTCATTTTCGACATCTTTTCCCTTTGACGTTGCTGTAGCGGTTATCAACACATTTCCTGACAATTTGAACCTGTTCAGCCGGTAAGAGTATCTCAATACCTCAGGTCTGGCGGCAGAAGTTTCACCAAGGTAAAAGAAGGAACGTTTCGTTATAGGGTCGTATTTCTCGATCAGTGCTGAATATTTTGCCATTTGCTTCAATCCGCTCAGCAAAGCTGGGTATGCCCTGCATCTCCTCTCGCATAGCTCCCACAAGCTTCCCTCCGCTATACTCTGCTTTACTACTCGCATCTCCTCAAATGTAGCCCACAAGTTATGCGAAGCCAACAAATCCTTGCTTTTCTTCAGTTCGTTTATGCTGTAAGCAGAGCATACAGGACAAGAACATGGTAGATACCGCAAATCTTCCACTTTTATTGTCCCTTCACTCGTTATATATCTCTTCCCTCTTGCATATAACGCATAAGCTGCGGAATCAAAGAGATCACAGCCCAGAGCAACAGCTAAAGAGAAAAGCATAGGGTGACCGGCTCCGAAGAGGTGAACAGGAGCATTCAACGGCAAATTTGTTTTCGCTGAGATGATTATATCCACCAGTGTATCAAATTTGTATGTTTCCAGCAATGGCACTGCACCCCCTATTGCATACATATCAAACCCTATTTCAGCCGCACGCTTTGCGCTCTCTTCCCTCAGGTCGGAAAAAGTGGAACCCTGCACAACCCCAGCAAGCATTTTACCTTGAATTATGCTTCTTGCTTCTTTGAGTCTTCTCACTGTCTCCTCTAAATCCTCCTTTGCTTTCTCTCTCTTCTCATATGGCGCCGTTGGGATATCCAGAGGCACGCATACATCAGAACCAATACGCTGTTGAAAATCTAATATTTCCCTATTACTCACCTCTACGTCTCTATACTCGTAGAGCTGGTAAGAGCCGGAATCAGTCATTATCGGCATTTCACAGCCCAAAAACGAATGAATACCTCTTTTAATGGCTTCCTCTCGTAACTCCTCTTTTCTGTAAATTATGTATGCATTTGCAATGAGCATCTCAGCCCCATACCTCTTCATTTCCTCTGCCTTGATTGACATGAGATTCGGGTTTATCACAGGCATTATCGTTGGTGTCTCTACGTTCCCATGTGCCGTTCGAAGCTTTCCTGTTCTTCCCATCAAGTCCTTATGCAATATTTCAAACTCGGTCATAGTACAATCCGATAAGGTCTTTTATTCCTTGTTAAAAACCTATGTAGAGACATCTTTATATTCGTTAAAACCGGCAGGTTTTATATAATATAAAGATATATTTTAAGAAAGGTTGATGGATATGTCGGGTAAAGAAGACATAAAAAACTTGCTAAAGAGATCTGGATATTCAAGTACGGCGATAGAATACTTCATTGAGAAAGTGAACGTAGGAAAAATAGAGGATCACGACGCTTATTTTGTTTATACCGGTCCGTGTGGGGACACAATGGAGATTTTCTTGACAATCGAGCCGGGGTCAAAAGTGATAAAAGATGCAAAATTTCAAGCAATTGGGTGTGCAGGCGCCTTTGCCTCCGGGTCCGCCATCACCGAGATGATAAAGGGGAAGACGGTGGAGGAAGCGAAGAAAATAGAAGAGGAAGATATAATCGATTGGCTTGGTGATATACCAAAACAGAAGATTCATTGCGCTTGTTTAGCAAAAAAGACGTTGAAATTCGCTCTTGATGAATATAAAGGAGGGTAAAAAATGGATGATTTAGATAAGAAGATATTGAGAGAACTGCAGTTGGATTCTCGCAATTCTTTCACGAAGATGGCGCGCAAAATAGGTGTAAGCACTGCAACGGTAAGCGATAGAGTGAGAAAACTAACGGAAAGAGGCATTATCTGCGGTTATACCGCGATTCTCAATACCTCTGAACTCGGCATGGTCACGTTAATCACGAAGATAAAAACTAGACCTGGATATGGTATAGAAGAGGTGGGGAAAGAGATAGCGAAACTGGGTGAAAGTTGCTGCGTTCATCACGTAACCGGTGATTTTGACCTATTAGTCATCTCTAAATGCTCAGGTCATGAGAAATGTGGAATTGTGATCGAGAAAGAGAAGAAGATAGAGGGCGTGGAAAGTGTGGATGCAGAACTCGTGCTTAAGACGATGAAGGAAGAGCTTAAAGTTAGCTTGTAAAATAAAAAAATAAAAAATCGAAAAATATTTAAATAGCAAAAAATTTTATTCTTTTGCTGTCGCATCTATGTTAGAAAAAGAGGAAGAGAAAGGGGAAAAAGTACCATTGGCCTTTTTGAAAATAGTAAACGATTTTTATAAGGAAAGTGACACGGTTTTTAAAGAATTTGATACAATACGAGACCATTATTCAAAAGGGGCAGATATTATGGAAGACTTAAAAGGATTTAGAAACAAAAGACCTGGCATTTTTGGGCTGATTTACGACATCTTTCATAAAGAGGTGGAGCTTGAAGATAAGCTTGAGAGGGCAGGGATAGAGAAAGAAAAGAGGGATAAGATATTTGAGTTTAAGGAGCGCTTCTCTGATTTAGCAGATGAAATAGACATACTTGTTCTTGGAGAATTAGGATTAGGTGGATAATCATAGAAAATCGGGATTCAAGAAGAAACTGCCTCAAACACCTTTCTAACCTGTTTCTCTGTTTCTTCTCGCGGACCTTCATTATTTATGACAAAATCAGCGAATTTCAGCTTCTCTTTCAGGGGCATTTGTATCCCTATCATTTTTTTTGCTTCTTCCTTCGTTATACCTTCTCGTTCCATCATCCTTCTTATTTGCGTCTCCTCACGTACATAAACAACAATTACCTTATCGAATTCAAATTTTTTTTGCAGTCCTGTCTCTATTAATAGCGGGACATCAATAACTACAAGCACGTTTGGATTTGCCTCTATTTTCTCTATCGCCTCCATCCTTTCCATACACCTCATCCACACTTCTGGGTGTATTATCCGTTCTAAAATCTTGCGCTGCTCGGAGTCGCGGAATACTATATCTCGTAGCTTCTTCCGGTCTATCTCTAAATTATTTCTCACTATACCTGTACCAAAGAAATTCACTATCTCCCACCATGCTTTTGAACATGGTCTTATAACTTCTCTGCTTAATACATCACAGTCTATCCCGTAAGCGCCGAGGTTCATAAATGTACTTAATACGAGACTCTTTCCACTTGCTACTCCACCGGTGATGCCCACGACTCGCATCTCTACTAAATCTTTTTTCTAAAAAGTTTTATCTTTAGCCCCAACCACTCCACCATCGGAATAAATTCCATCTGTCATCACCTCTTATTAAGAACCACTCTTTCTCTTTCAAATATAATTAATATCTAACTCATCAAATACATCTAATCTGCCAATGATATAAGGAATTTTTTCAGTCTCCGCGAAGCCCACTCTTGCCTTAAAGCCAAAATGACCGCACCACTATCTAAGATTGCATCTATTCCAATCTCTTTGCCATCAATGGTTATGTGTGACTTGTTTTTCCCATACAAGCGTGTACCATCAAAAGTTTTTGGAGAAGTTAGGTTATTTCTTCCCTTCTCTGGAAAAGCCCTTAAGAGAAAAGTTCGAGCAGTTCAAACCAAAAATAGAAAACTTCGCAGATATACCCATGAACGCCACGCTTGAAGTTATAAAACAAGAGAAGGAATGGCGTACCGCTTTACTGCAAAAATTCACAACTGAAATCCCAAACGACTTAAGAGAAACCTACGTGAAACTTTTCGAAACTGTTTATTCGTTTCCTTCACTATCCTCAAACCTCGTAAACCTAATCCAACAAGACCCTATAAAATTCTCCATCTCTGCTCGCACCCTGCATTCGGACATCGGCTTTCTGAACGAGATGTCGGGATTTTGCCTTAAAAGCTCTATTTTTATCTACGAAGGCGGTATGCGTAAAGAGACTTTAGCAAACTGTGCTCGTTACTTAGACGAAGGCAAATCCTTGCGGGAAACAATCAAAACTGCATTGCGGTTTGAAGCAGGTTTTGTATTGAATCTAACAGTGCATGAACTCGCACACGCACAGGTCCCCGAACTGTACGAAAAGGATGTAGAACTGAAAAGAGAAATTCTTTTGAAAGAAGAGGAATTTTATCACGAGTTGACCTCGAGCCAAATGAACGTGCTTATTAATAAAATCAACCCACAATTTGGGCTTCATCCCAAAAGTCAATGTAGACCAGGATAACATCCTTCGGATTATCTCAGGCGAGGGTAAGCTATTTCTTGTTGAAGAGCATATACGCTAATTTAGGGATTTCGGGTGTTGCTTGCCTGTGCCAATTTGGAATTACTGGCAACTTACCCAAAGAGGGATTCCCAAATCCTTCGCCCTTTTAATGTAGCGCACTCTTTTAATGTTATACGCCAACACTTTTATTGCGAGTTCTCGCCGCT
>PIXU01000261.1 GCA_003601795.1 Candidatus Methanophagales archaeon | reverse complement strand
GCTACAAGATAGATAAATACGAGTATGGCGTGGATAAGCCCGATAGTCCTATTGAAAGCTTTTATGCAGGGGAGGAAATAGAAGTGGAAGTGCCGTTTATTACAGAGAACGAGATATACAATTTGACGGTGTTTGTAGACCCAGAGGATAGGGTGGAGGAGAGTAACGAATGGAATAATGAGAAGAAGAAGATGATGGGACCGGATTTGACTTTTGTATTTCCAGAAATAACGTTTTTGAAGAATAATGAGTCGGTAGATTCTGATAAACTTATTGCTCGTGAAAATCATACCATAAGGGTTAATGTAACAAATAAAGGGTGCGTGGCTGCAACAAACTTTTCCGTTGCGTTATATGTGAATAAATCGTATAATGTAACATATAGTGAACCGATTGATGGTTTTCCGCGGTACAAGTCAATTCGTCGTCTTGACTCCGGCGCAGTGGAGACTGTGGACTTTAGCTGGACGCCGACGAGAGGATTCTTTAGGGTGAAAGTGAAGGTTGACGAAAATAACGATATTCCTGAGATAGATGAAGGTAATAATGTTTATTCTTACTCAGATGAAGTGAAGGCTGGAGAGTCAGGATACAGGGCTAAGCAAAACCCTCTGAAAGAACGTGATAGTGGAGAAGGAAATATAAAATATATTGCAGGGTCAGAGGGGATTATTTCAGGTAATAGTGATGATAACTGCACTGCACATTTTAGAGACCCTGTTGGAAATGCAACCCTGAAATTTATAAGGCTTTATGTGTATCCTGATTGGGCTTATTATACGGATGCCAAAGGTCATTGGATGGCTTTTCTGCCGAATGAGACACAATTAGAGGTCACTTTCAATGATTATCCTCATCCACTCAACATAAGTAGACCTACGTCGTTTACTCCAGAACCCAATGACCCTGTTCAACCCGCAGATATCCCGGACGCAACATCATTTAATGCAAGTTATGCAACTTATTGTTATGATGTACCCGTAAAATATTACAAAAGAGGCGAGGATAATTATGCAACGGCTAATAGAAAGAATTTACCAGAAGGCTACAAATACGGAATAGGAGGCATGGCGCTTCTTGTAGTGTATGATGATAAAGATGCTCCTTTGACAAAATACTGGATTAGTGAAGCGGATAGGGATGTAATAATGGCGAAGAATAAAGGACATAATACAGGATTTGAATTTGATAACTGCACGAGGAAGATTATATTTAATGATGTGAAGGATGCGCAATGGGCGAATGCAACACTTAAAACAGTTTTGGTTTCTTATGAGCCATATTCTGAGGAGAAGTTGTATCCTGATGCGCAGGGGAAGGCGGATGCTTTATACTTTAACTCTTTGGACAAAGAGCTGGATATACCTTTAGAAGACGGCACTGGACACTGGCAGGAAATAGGAGGTGGCAGATGTGACATCGCGATAACAAATAGAAATGATGGCTGGGAATATGTGGATGTGCATGATGGCACGAACTATGCGGCGATACAGAGTAGAGGTGCAATGTTTTGTGTTGCTCATGCGTTTCTTAAGGTGACATACCCGCCGGACCTCGAGCCATTGTTGGAGAATACAAGGGGAGGATTAGGGAAAACAATTGTCGTGCCGGCAACAGTAGGGAACCCGTATGATATGCAGGTGGATATACACAATTGGGGAAAGAGCAGGGCGCGAGATTTCAATGTCAGCATCTCTATTGATGGCCCTGTCAAACCCGAAAGTATTGAGGTGGAAGGAGGAGGCACCATGCCTATGCCTTTGACAATAGAAGGGAACAGCAGCAAAACTTTGACGATTAAAATGCCACCAGCGCCGTCCATTGAGTGCATCCTCGAGTTCAATGTCACGATTGATGTGGACACTGATCATGAGGTGCCTGAGTTGATAAACAAATATGGCAATGGCGAGGAAAATAATAACTATACATGGCCGGTACGGGTGGTGGTTAATCCACCGGGCTGGGACATCCGTCCGGGCGGTGGAGGCGGTACCGGAGGCGGATGGGGTACTGGAGTCGGCACCGGCGAAGGTTCAGGCAGTGGCGGTGGCAAGGGCGTAGCAGGCGGTACAGGGCAGGGCGGAGGCGAAAGCGGCGGTAAGAGCATCACCGGACGATTGATGAAAGGTGTGGTCGTGCCAGGCGGCAAGGAGGCAGGAGGTGGTGGCAAGGGCGAGTTCTCGCCACTCAGGTTCTTTATACAGCTTGTGATGCTCGCAGTGATTATTGTTCTCGTCTATGCAGGCTATTTGATGGAGCGGAGGAGACAGAACAAAGAAAGCGAAAAATGGAAAGTATAAAAAGTGCGGATATACCTATCGCAAGCCTCATCGGAACAAACGGCTCTGGTGGTCCCCAACGCAGTTGCCACTGGTGAAATGGATGGGTTACATCTTCTTCTATTGTCCAGATATTATCAAAATCCCAACCAACAAAAGTCGCCTGCTGTTTCATCTCTGCTGTTGTTTTGCCTTCTCCGCAAGCACTTGTGCTTTGTCCTGAAGTTTCCGTGTTCCAGTAAGAGTGCAAGACCCGTAATACTTATAACCGACCAAACCGCCAACATAGGCAGCAAGCACATATTTTAGATTCTTTTATGAACTATTAAACAGAAAATTTGAAGATAAATATGATTAAACCACGAGATTACACAGATTGCAAAAAAGATTATACATATACAAAGAGATTTATTTACCCCCGGGAGCACGTAGAGCGCTGAGATGAGAGAAGGTATGAGTTGTGTTTTTCATGACTTCGTCCCGCATTTGTATACATGGGCAAGTCCTATAATTCTCACCAAACTTTTCCCAAAAATTCCCAAATGGGATAAAGGTATATCTTGTTCATATTTTCATATTTTGTATGCACATATAAATTACTTTGCACTACCATCACCCTCCTTGAACTCTGAATAGATGTTGAGATACTCCTTCACGGTGAAAGAGCTCATTTCAAGCGTTCTCGCGATTTCTTCGACACTCATATTCCTGTCCGCGAGCATGCGGACTTTATTAAAAGCTCTGATATACCTGTCACAGGCTTCCTCTGAGTGTT
>PIXU01000260.1 GCA_003601795.1 Candidatus Methanophagales archaeon | reverse complement strand
TTTCTTGGTTATAGAATCTGGAAGATTTTTGTACCGCTCCCACCATTTAAGTTGATATTCTTCATCTCCTCCTGCTTTCCCGAAATTTATTACAATAACTTTGTAAAATTTTCTATTTTGCAATTCCACTCCTTTGTTTGCTTCATAACTATGATAAGCATCGCTTAATAAGCAGCTTAAAATACAACCCCCCATAACTACTGTGATGTAAAAAGCACGAAATGCTATAGAAGGACTTAAAAGACCAACAATATAACCCGGAATAGCACAAAACATGAAATAAGATATCACCGTCTGACGTTTTGCGAAATCGCCATAGAGCTTACAGAGTATATCGGGCAGATATTCGTATAAAAGCTTACAAAGAATCAGAAGTCCAAAAGCTGTAGCTACAGACTTTGGAAGAAAATTAACAAAGACATTGACTGTAACTACCGCAAGCAAAAATCCGTTTATAGCTTTATTTATGACTTCTTTTCGTTTTAAAACTAAAAATAAACGATTACAGTACTCTTTTATAATATTTAATGCTTTAAATATCGTATTCGTTAGTGAGACGCAGAATTTGTGCAATAGATCACGACACAACACCCTATATTTGCCCATATCTAGGATTATAAGAGAAACAACTATGATTGAAAGTACTAATTCAAGGAAAAAAATTGGTTGTAACCACACGAAAGTAACAAAATTTACTAATATAAGAACAACAAAAACTGGAAGAAGAATTCCAAAAATATCGCTTATTAGTCCCTCACCATATCTGTGTTTCCAACGATTTTCCCAGTCATCCACGAAAAAAAGAATTATCAAGATTATACCAATCAGGAGACTTGTCAGAGACATTTCATTAAGAATGGACTTTTCTAGAACATATCCTGCACCAAAAAGAAACATAAATTGTGCAAAAACAGCCAAAGGTATCGTAACATTATCTGCATGTACATCTTCCAATGCCTTCTCTCCTCTCCATTTGATTAGGGTGTGCACTATAAGAGCAATAAAAGCAAGAGAGATCATGAGCCATAATGAGAATACCAGATAATATGACCTTATTGAAAATAATCTTTGCAACATAGACGGAGCAATAAAGATATAAAAGGGGGAAACACAACTTCCAACAAATGCGTAAATTTGACCTGTCGGTAGGGAGAGAGTCTTATCCTTTTGAAAACCACTTTGCCAGCAGTGCAAAAAGTATGGAAACCTCTTCAATATAGCGTACCAAAAAACGAATTGATATAGAAATGGAGGTAATTGTAAGAATAAATTTACAATAGATAAGTACAGGGGATATTGGAAATTGGCTAATTCATAAGATATACACATTCCTGAAATTGCGAAGCCTGCAAAGATGCACATAAAGCCAAAAGCGCCTTTCCATCCTTTTATAGCTAAAGGTAATTCGAGTAATTCCTTATCTATACTCTTATTTCTCCGCTCAAATTTTAGAAAAACATTAGCTAATAGGTATCCTATGGATAAAAGAGTGAAAAGTTGTGAATACCACGAAAATAGTAAGAAAATAGCGAAGAAACAAATACCCATAGCGCTTAAACATAATCCAGGAGCGTAGTACCAGCAAAATGAGGATAATTTATTTAGAGATTTTTTATACTTTTCCCATTCCTCAGCTAAGTTCTTCCTTTGCCCTCTTGCCATAGCCTTCCAGAATGATTGTTGATCCGGTGGTACACCCTTATTTTCTTTGTTCCAGGCGTAAGCAAGAGGTAAACCCAATACAAGGACCTCAACAACTAATATAAACAGCAAGAGGTAAACAATGGATTGACTCTGAAATGCTATAAAATAGCCTGGAATAGCAAAACATACGATCAACAACCTTATCCACCATTTTTCTGTAAAAGTTCCTTCGTGTGTTTCATAGAGCTTTCTGGTTATCGCCGGCAGATATTCGTATAAAAGCCCACCAAGTGTCAGAACTTCCAAAATTGTAGCTATCCACCGTGGAAGAAAAACAACGAAAAGATTAATCGTAACTACTGCAAGTAAGATTCTATTTATTGCTTTGCCAACGATTTTATTCTTCATTTCTTATCTGATGAACATATAGAAATAGGGTATAGGGTGATGCAAGTGATGACGATACCAAGTAGTTTTCACAAATATTTATAGTCTCTTTTATATAACTTCTATAACAATAGGTGATAAAAAATGACAAAGAGGTTAGGCTTGAAGGTATTGGCAATCTCTATTGCCTTGGTAATAGTCGCAAGCGGCGTGGCGATGTATGGGTATAGCGGAACAGAAGGGGGAGAAGGGATAAGCGAAAGCGGAGGCGGAAAAGGCGTTATCTCGCTTGTGCCGCCGCCCTTTATCGGCGTCGCCGGCGCGGCGGAAGCGACAGGGGGCAATGCATTTCCAGAAGACGAAGCAGGTATAAGCGCATACGTGAACACAAGCCAAACGATAGACCTTGATAAACTGAAGACGATTTTCACTGAAGTGGAAGAAGTAGGCGACAACTATATCATTGGAATAACTCCTATTCCCGACTTCGGCGGTGATATAGATGTGCATGTATATGCCGACACTGACGGATGGATTGTCGCTTACTTCACAAAGGATGAACCCGCAGCGAAGATAATGCAGTGGGGTAAAGATACGGATGTAGATACTCCGCAGATTACAGAGATAACGACTACGACACTTGAAGATGCAATAATAAAGGCTGCGGATGCTGCAGGAATATTATGGTCTGTGAGAGATATAAAATATTACGACTTCGAGTATCCAAATGCGAACGGTATGACTTTGTTTGTTAGAACAAGGGCAACAGATGGGACAAATATCACACAGGTTGAGATTCCGGCAACTTACACACTTTATGAAGCTTCTTATTACCATTATATCTACTACAGAGACTACAACTATGGCGGCTATTACGGTCAGTGGTATTGGGACTCGAAGTTAAAAGTAGACGAGACGACAATCAGTGATGCAGTTACTTCGCTTCCTCCGTATCGGACTACTGGTGAAAAGTGGTGGAGAGCGTTTGACTCATATGGGGGGTGGATTACAACTGGAACGCTACACAAGATAGAAATATCTTATGAAGGAATAGAGATATCCCCAGGAACTCGCCCCATTGAGGATATAGGTTCAGCAGGCGTAGCAACGGTGCTGATATACAGGACTGGATGAAGAGATGGGGAATGAGGGATAACGAATGCTAAAAACGGGCATGGAGACGCTTAAGGAAATTGGGGATATATTAGGAGGTTAAAAATGAAATCTAAGGAATTTACTTATTTTATCTTAGCCTTTGCATCGGTGATTCTCGTAAACACGGCATCAGCAGCGATTAACATAACCGATGCGGATGCAATATACGAAGTAAACTTATCCACCGTGAGTGTTCCAACAAGTCCAGTTCCAATTAAAACTGTTTTCGTAATCAACGCAGATACATCTTTAGACCAGAATTTATCCCATGTAAGCATTCCGACCCAGCCCTCTCCACTAAAAGAAATTTTCATCATCAACGAGGATGCTGCGCTTAAAAAGAATCTCTCCACGGTGAGCATTCCCACTGAGCCTTTACCCGTCAAAGAAATATTTATTCATCTGGAAGATGCAGAGTATTTTGAAGAACTACTCTTCCCAAAAGAGCTCATAAACGACACCACACCACCGATAATCACAAACATAACCGTAACGAACATAACATACGATTCTGCAACGATAAAATGGGATACGGATGAATTCGCAGATAGTCTTGTTAAATACGGAACATCTTCAGGCGCTTACACAAAGCAGGAATACGACGAATTATTCGTGAAGAATCACTCTGTTTCATTATACAATCTCTCGCCTGGAACAAAATATTATTTCGTTGTGAAGAGCGTTGACCTAAGCGGGAATTCGGTAGAGAGTTCAGAATATAGTTTTACCACTTCGGGAACATTAAACCAGCCGCCGATCGCAAGCTTCACATACAGCCCAGAAAAACCTGTTGTAAATCAACCTGTAACATTTGACGCATCCTCTTCTTACGACCCAGACGGGAACATCACCTCTTACGAATGGGACTTCGGCGATGGAAACGTCACGAGCACAACGCATGAAATACTAAATCATTCCTATTCAGAAGCAGGAAGTTATGAGGTAACATTAACAGTAACAGACGATGATGGAGTGACAAATTCAACTACAAAAGAAATAACGGTCTATCCATCAACAGCGATTTTCGACACCGGCGCACCCTCAAATCCATACCCTTCAATATCGGGCACGCACAGCGGCACAATCACGCCAAACCAGACAATTACTATATCCACGCTTTACACCTACCCATGCGCAGGCACAGGTGGTCATACCGAATACGCGAGAATATGGAACTCAACCTTAGATGTAAACGCAACCTGGAACGGCTATGTAGACGACTGGCACAACATCTCCTTTAATGAACCATTCACACTTGTAAAAGACGAAGTTTACAACTACACCATTCGCACAGGCTCCTATCCGCAAATTCATCATAACACATCCTTACTCACACCAAACGGCTGGATAAACTGCACCAAATTTATAGATGCGAACGGGAAAGTTTATTATGACTGGATACCTGCTATTAAACTATCCTGACATTCGGAAACAGGAGTGTTCAGAACAACTAACAACAAATAACTATAGCAAATTATTTATATAACTTCCATAACGAAGTAAATAGGTGATAAAAAATGACAAAGAGGTTAGGCTTGAAGGTATTGGCAATCTCTATTGCCTTAGTAATAGTCGCAAGCGGCGTGGCGATGTATGGGTATAGCGGAACAGAAGGGGGAGAAGGGATAAGCGAAAGCG
>PIXU01000259.1 GCA_003601795.1 Candidatus Methanophagales archaeon | reverse complement strand
TTTATACCGCTCAGGTCGCCATCTTCCGAAAAGACCGTTCCCACCTCTCTTAATACGAGGTCTGCATAAATAACCGCGGTTCCATTGTTGTTATACTCGTTCAGCTCTGTTATGTTGTCATACGGGTCAACTGACACCTCAAGAATTTGTGGTTTCACGTATTTCTGCCAGCGTTCAGGTAGCGTAACATTCACACTTTCACTTGCATTTAGATACTTTATAATTGTATGCTCAACATCCTTCCATTCGTATTTATTGATGTCAAAAGTAGCACCTGAGTAAATAATCCAGACCGTGTCGCCCTCTATCCAGGGGGTCCACACACCTTCTGGAAGTTCTTGACCGCTATAATCCACCACGGGTTGTTCATCGTCCCAGTTCTTTTTTACTTCTAACACCGCATACTCCTCAGAAGCGTCAAGTTTTCTGAAATGCAGACGCATCTTGGCGGCACCTGCTTTGGTTATGCTTATTATCGGCATGCCACCATCTTTTACCAGGCATGGCTCAGTTACAATTTTATAAAACCTCACCGTGACGTTGGATGCACCTCTTGCGCCCAGGTTCTTGATGGTAACAGATGCGTTTTTCTCTTCTCTCGTAGGCTGATTGAACCGCGTAACGTTAAAGTCCGAAAAGTTCATAAGAACCACTGGACTCAGCTCATTATTGCTCTCGTTTATCTCGTCCATCAAATCCAGAGGGTCAACAATTGCAGTTACCACATGCGTTGGTGCGCCATAAAGGCTGATGTTCTCCCATACGCCAGTTATGGTTGCGTTCTCTCCCGGTGCCAGTGAAATATTCGAGTGGTTGAGCAATTTTGTTTCCGGCAGTTCAGATTGTGAAATCAACCTGGTAGTGACGGTCCATAAATCAGCGGTGAAAGTGACAGGTTTCGTGCCATTGTTCCTCACCGTTGCAGTAATATTCACATCCTCTCCCTCATCTGGATGCTCCGGGTCGAGTGTGATATTTACAATTGCTACGTCGCGAGATGCTTTCACTTCCAATGGGGTTAAAATGAACGTGTTATTCGTTTCATTTATCTCTTTTATCGTATTATTCCACACAGTAACTTTGATGCGGTGATTGCCGGTGGTTGCGAGCCATTTCACGGTGATATTTTTCGATTCGTTCCATGTTTTCGTCGCGTTCAGTTGCACCTTTTCCTCGTTAAATTTCCGCTCAACTGTATATCCACCCAAGTCAATGTCTATTTCTGCTCGATTATGCGTGTTCACGCCTATTGTAGCACGGTTGGTATAAATGTAGGCGGTAGCTCCTGACACCGATATGGATAAATCGTTTTTTGAATAATCTGTTCCTGCCTCCCATATCTTCACTCCATTCTCATCACAAATTCTTATTTTGCTTTCGTCTTCTTTCAGATTTACCCAATTAAAATGAAGCGTTATCGCATCCACTCCCGGACGATGGATAATGGTGAGATTGTCATAACCTTCTAACGGCACTGATTTTGGCACTATCGGTAGATAAGACCATTTAAGGCTTTTATTGTAATAATATTTATAAGTGCGAGTTTCATCTTCATAATCCACAAAGCGCACATTTGCTGTTCCATTTCTGTATCCCACGTTTGCTACCTTTGCAATTATGTCCGTCGTATCAAAATCCGATAGATTCGTCTTCTCCGCAGTTACATTTAGAACAGTGAAGTCTCTTGTTTCCCCTACCTGCATTATCCGTGTTATAATATTGTCAGTTTTGTCATCCTCAGGCACGAGGTTCTCGGGGTCTATCACCGCCATGACCTTGAAATCGCCTACACTCACATTTCGTTTCATTGAAACGTTATGCGAACTGTTCACAGGCACATCAATCCCCTCAAACAACCTCGACGTTTCATTCTGATAGATGGGATAAAGGTAGACGGTGAAAATTTCCTTTTTTTCATGGCGAATATGCACTTTCGCCGTATCTCCCTCCACTGGAATCCAACATGACTTATATCTTCCTGTTTGAGCCAGGCGGCATGTGTCGTTGAAATTTGCTTTGTTCAACACCACATTTCCGCTCGCATTATATACGACCACATCGCCCGCATCCATAGGGTCCCATGGCGGTAAATCTTTGCTCGCATAGTCTATTATCCGAATATATACCCAGCTTGCGTTGGGATAACTTCTATTTAGCCAGCCTTCTCTCTCCCAGGAAGGCAATGATAATGATTGTGGCGTATCATAATCATAGAACAGAAGCACGTTGAAATTGGTTGCATTCAAATATCCATTATTAGTGAGGTTCACCGTGATCTTCACTTCGTCCTCGTCATAAGGCTGCGTGGGTTCAAACAGTATGGTTCCGTTGAGTCCGTGAAGTCCCAAGGTTTCCCAAGATGTGTTTCCACTTACTTCAGCACCGTAGATATAAGGGCTCTCTTTCGCAGCTATGTTGTTCGTTTCGCAGGTCTCATTTATCATATTCTCGTAATCTGCTTCTACCTTTATCACGTGTTTGCCTACAATTGCTGTCCAGCTTGCATTCAACGATCTTGAAGAACCTTTTGCCAATTCCCGAATTTTTACAGTTTTTAGAGGAAAATCGTCAACGAGGAAACGCACATTGAAAGATTTATTGACTTTTTCTACCCCGATATTGGTCACATTTGCGGTGATTGTGAGGTTATCGCCGTGTATTATTTTTGTCATGGTATCATCATCGGCGATTACGGAGCCGTTGAACCACAGCGTGAGGTTGGAAACCTCGAGGTCCGCAGTCTGCACCGATATGTTTTCTGCCATCAGGTTATTCGATTCGTTATATTCCATAACCACATCTTCAGGGTCAATTGTTGCAGCGATGAGCCGTTCTCCTACCGTTGGTGCAGTCCATTCAACTGGGGGGATGCTCGCGTTTTCGTTCATTGCGAGGTCATGTGTGGTTGTATTAATTATACCGCTCTGTGTAAGCGAATAAACCTTGCAGACCTTTGCATAAACATCAGTATCACACGTTTCGGTCGTGTATATTTTCCGTGCGCCGCTCCTCTCTTTAACTATTAAGCTGTTGTCTTCTACTATCGAGCCATTGATTTCCAAAATTACCGTCCCATTACGCACATCGAGCGTTAAATTAGCAGAATTGTTATCTGTAAAGATGCGGATGTTGTCATCGGTTTTGACGATTTCTGCGTTTTCTGCCCATTCGAGACCGAGGTCATCCGTGAGGTATATTATGAGGCGCTCGCTTTCGTTTCCAGGCACATTGTCCCAGCAAAATAAATACTTGCTTATTGTCGTCCTCCTTATTGTTTTCACCACGCTTTTATTACCCAGTATCCAGGGCGTCCAGCCGTGGAAACTGTGATTGTAGCATTTTATTTTCATACCTTTACCATCGTTAACGCAAACTTCCCCTCCTTCTTCTACCTCTATCTCCGGGTCAGTCAACTCTTCTATCGCAAGGTCGAGATAAAGACGCATGGCAGTTGCATTCGCTCTCTCTATTTCTATCGTTTCGAAACCGCAATACGTTTCGTTTGAAGAGACATCTTCAATATGCCGCTCCGCCCAGTCATAGATGGTGAGGTTGAAATTACGTGTTGTATTCAACCGTCCACGGTTCGCAATGGTAACGTTGATTGTTGCATTATCACCCTTTACAAGCGTTTCTGGCGTGATATTGAACTTCTCGAATACGAGTTCCGGTGCCTTCACGTGTATTGCCCATGTGAAATCATTGTTTGGAAACTCAGTGTCAAAATCGTTTATCTCATATATTTTCTGCTCAGGGTCCACCCTCACGATTATATTGTGGTCACCGGGAATATACACGTCACCGTATAAATTATCTACCGTCCATTCTATCTCTGCATAGCCGGTTCCGTTGCCCGGGCCAAACGTAATGCTGCCATTTCCTATTTCATGCTCCTCATCTACCTTGTCTATATAGAAGCTCAGATTGACCATACCAGGTTGATTCGCTAAGTTCGTATAGTTTATGGTGGCGTTCGTGGTCACGATGTCGTAAAGCTCCAGGTCTTGTGCCTCACGGGCTGCGCCGTTGACCTCAAAAGACAGGTTCGTAACGAAGAAGTCACGAGAACGGTTCACGTGCACGTCCTGTTCTAAAGTATTGTTCGTTTCTTCAGCCTGCTCAGGGTTCGCGAGCGGTTCAATCGTTACATTTATTTTGTAGTCGTCTACAGCCTTATAAATCCAAGGTGCAGGTCTCCCCGCTCCGTCTTTACATTTGCATTCTATATCTCGAATGCTCCAATTCCAGGGCACAGAAATGGATATGGAATTACCGTGTGGAAGACCCTTGACCTGGGTAGTGTTAATCTCTTCATAGTGAGTAAAACAATTCCAAAGATAACGTGGAGAGCTTGGATCTGGCTCATAAACCTCATAGAAAGTGACGTTGAAGCGAGAGGCATTCATAGAGCCGAAATTATTGATGGTTGCGTTTATCAGCACGAGGTCACCATCCCAAATCACGGGTTTCATCGAGATGTTTGTGACCGCCAAATCGGGTCCACCGAGGAATACCGGCTCGGTGTATTTCGTCCGGTTCTCTACGACTGCAAGAATGGTGTAATTCTTACCGGGTTTCAGGGGGAAGCTTGTGTTCCAGGTGAAGTTGTAAACTCTGGATTCATTCGCGTTTAATTTTACGGTTTGGTT
>PIXU01000258.1 GCA_003601795.1 Candidatus Methanophagales archaeon | reverse complement strand
GTATGAGTTAAATAAAAGGATTTTATAGAGAAACGCTCATCTCCGCATTTCATCGGATGGATACACAGAGAAAGGAGCGGCGAAGTATTTGTTTCCGATGGTTTAGGGCGATGAGCGAACAAAAAACCGAAAAATTTTTATATTTATTCCCCCTATTATAAAATCAGGTAATACCAGAATAAAGAGGCGATTGGAATGAATAAAGATATAAAATTGTTTGGAATATGCATAGCATTTGTGCTACTTGGTGCTTTCGCGGGTGTGAGTGTGGCGTTGGCGTCTGCAACAACGATTTACGTGCCTGACGAGCACGCGACGATCCAAGAAGTGGTGGATAATGCTTCCGTTGGGGATACTATCATTGTCTACAATGAGTCAGAGGGAGTCTATTGTAATTATAATATACTCACCACTGGCAATTTATCACTTCAGAGTAAGAACTGTGCTCTTATACCCATCAGTGGCGGCGAGAAAGTTAAGGTAATAAGGGACAAACGTGGACCCAAATTGATGTCAGAATCTAAAATTTCAGCAATCAACTTAATTGGAGTTGATACGAAAACAAAGGATGCAACTATCCTCTCGTCAGAGAACTTTACCATTATTTCTCCTGAGAACATGAATTACGTGTTAAGAGACCACAGAGTCATAGGTATGCCAGAGGGATATTATCCTGAATTTGGAGGATTGCAAATTACAAACTATCCCTTCTCTACTATTTTTTCACTTATAACTGGGATGTGGTCGCCGTATCCTCTCGATCCTGTTTGTATCTACGATTATGCCTCTAACTCTACCAGACTTCTTAAAGTGAATGTTTCTCTTGGCGGAGGCTTCTCTTACCCTGGAAAAATAACAGCGGTATCTAAAGACGGGGAGATTTATCTATTTACAGCGGAGGAATTTAGTGGGGAAGGAAGCGCCATCGGTGGAAGTGGAAATCTTAGCTGGCCGATTAGTGCTGTTATTGATTATCCCCATCTCACCAATATCTCCTTGCTAAATATAACTTTGCCAAGATCGGGTTGGATGGAAAGAACATGGACATTAGATGGCTACGATCTCTATGCTTACGCAACAAGCACCGGTAAATATTTATACTATATTAACTTAACCAATCCCGAATTTTTAGATTCGTCTAAAAATCACGAAATAAGCCCTACGAAGGTGTTGCCAGGTGATGCCCCCTTTGATTGGGGGTATTTATACAAACTCAACAAGGATGTTCTTTTCCAAGTTCATTGGGCTTCGGATAACTATGTCTTTTACAATCTTACAGATGATTCTTGGAAAGTGTTTTCTGCTAAAGGATGGAATGTTGTATGGCACAAGAAAGAAGGGGATTACTTCTATCTGCTCCTTAAGCAATATGAGGGGTCTTATCATTATAGATATATATTCAATCGCATCAATCTCACCAAGTTAAATAATTGGGAAGAACTGACTGATAATCCTGTGGATACACTTTGGGAAAAGACTTTTCATAAAAGCTATGCAAATTATCATCCAACGCACATAGTGGATGGAAATAAGATTTATGTGATAGAAGGCACCTTTGGTTATCCAACTGCATGGGGGGCTATACTGGATTCTATCCACACCTATAATTTATTTAGTGGTGGGTTACTCAGTGAAGAAAAACTGAATATCAATTTTCCATATCCACGTTCATCCCTACGCGGCATTCAGTATCCCTTCTTAAATGTCAGCACAGTCTATGGAAGTTTCATTTTTGATATTGGCAGAAAAACAATTTATCCAATAAATTTGAGCACCCTTGTAGATTATATAATCGCGGAAACAGGTGTAAATCTTGGTGAATATGGCTACTATTCCTTCTTCCTTACAAGTTATGATTCTTCAAAAATCAATTTGCTCGGCACCGTGTATGACTACACAAATAAATCTTCTTATTTGACTTCTGTTGATGTAGAATTTGAGGTTATTGAAAAACAACCGCCAATCGCAAGTTTCACATACACGCCAGAAAAACCTGTTGTTAACCAAACCATAACCTTCAATGCATCTTCTTCTTACGACCCGGACGGGAACATCGCCTCTTATGAATGGGACTTCGGAGATGGAAACACCGGTTCAGGGGAAATTGTCACGCATGCTTACGCCTCTAAAGGGAGCTACATCGTAAAACTAAAAGTTACCGATGACGATGGAGCATCGGGGACAGAGACAAAGGTAATTGATGTTTCTTCTGTACCGGGCATGCTTGATGTTCCTTTCTTCAGTCAATGCAATTCGGAATGGGCTAATGACCACCTGGGACATGTCCCTGGCTGTCCTACTATTTGCAGTGAAGGCTGTGCGCTAACTTCTGCTGCAATGGTAATGGCTTATTATGGTGTTGATACGGACCCCGGAAGGTTAAATGACTTGATTGGCAGTGAAGGCTATGTAAATTGCCGTTTAAAATGGCCTGTCGTCGCAAACAAAAGCCACACCGAGCAGAATCAAATTGAGTTCGTAGCCAAAATAGACTATCCTGACTTGAGCAGACTGAACCAAGAGTTATCTCAAGGTTATCCCGTCATACTCGATGTTGGAGGGCATTTCGTAACAGCTCGCGGTAGAGCAGACGAGGGTTATTACATTCATGACCCATTAGATTCTCAACCCGACCTTGAAAAGACTATTTCTTCTGATAGAATTCGGGGATTGCGAATTTATCATGGGAATCTCCTCCCTGTTGCTTCTTTCTCTTTCTCGCCTTCTCCGCCTCACAATCCCGTTACCGGCGAAAATATAACCTTTGACGCATCCGATTCTTATGACCCGGATGGAGGCACGATTACCAGCTACAAATGGGATTTCGGTGATGGCTCTGTGGAAGGTGCTAATAAAGCGACCGTAACGCATTCCTATTCTTCAGAAGGGGACTATGTGGTGACTTTAACCGTAACAGACGATGAAGGCACGACCAATACCAGAAGCAAACTCATAACCGTCAAGAGACCGCCCGTTGTCCTCGTGCATGGATTCCAATCTAGGGATTACGAACCGGAAGAGATATGGAAGGAAATGAATCAAAGTTTGACTGAAGATGGCTATACAGTATATGTCAGCCATTATGCAAACGAGATGGTGACAAGCGAATCCATCAGAAGATATGCCAAATTTCTCGGAGAAGAGATTGAAGAAATAAGACAAAATGAAAAGGTTGATAAAGTTGACATCGTTGCCCACAGCATGGGTGGTTTGGTCTCAAGATGGTATATAGAAATGGGTGGCGGTGATAAAAACGTTAGAAAATTGATTATGCTTGAAACGCCAAATAGTGGGATACCTGATGTCCCCGTTATTGGTAGAGTTGTTGATGCACTCATGGTAACGATTCTTGCGGGGTCTGATCCTGAGCTTGAGCATTATACGGACTTTATTGATTCTGCTGTTGACCGTATTCCATTCTTAAGTGAAGAAGCAAAAGCATATTGGAAATTACTCAAGTATGGCGGTCTTATCTGCTCCGCGGAATCCAGAGCAATAGAAATAGCGCGAAATTGGGATTCTTTTGTAGATATACTCGCGGGGAAACCAAATATTCCTCCATACGTAATTAAGGAAGTGCACTATGTAAATATCGTAGGGCTGCTTCATCATATACCAATGGCTCGCGATACATTCAACTTAGAGAACGTAGCAAGTGAGTATACAAATGATTGGCACCATAAATTGCCGGAAAGTGAGGAAGTAATTTTGAAGGTTAAGGAGATATTACTGGACGACCCAGAAGAATATGCTACAATGGTGCAAGAAGAGCAACAATACGGAGGAATTCAATCAGCACCTTTAATTTCAGCTAAAATATTTGCAGGTGAAGAGAACTCACATGAAATACCCATTGGTTCAACCACGATGGTTGACTTCGCATTAGCGTGGTCGGAAGGCGACCTGAACTTGACATTAAGAACGCCAAATGGAACTTTAATTGACCCTTCTTTTGCCATAAATGATACGAACGTAACATATTACAGCGATAAAAACCTGACAATCGAAGGTTACACCATAAAAAATCCAGAGTCAGGAATCTGGAAGATAAATGTAACGGCAGTGAACATCTCAGAGGAAGAGGATTATACGATTATGACTTTCCTCGATACAAACATAACCCTCTCTCTTTATCTTCAAAAATACCAGTATGACCCGAACGAGCCTGTAAACATAAGTGCAAGTCTTATGTATGGCAGCAAAGCGATAACAAATGCATCCGTTACCGCAGAGATAAAAAGACCGGATGATACAACTGAAAACATCACGTTGTTCGATGACGGCTTGCATGGCGATAATCAAACAAAAGACGGAATATACGCAAACGCATACACAAACACGAGTTCGTGGGGGACTTACGATATAACAGTTACTGCTTCAGGAGAGCTAAACGGAGAGCAATTTGAGAGAGAGGCATTCGTAGCCGTGTGGGTGGAACAATATCCCGATTTGACCATAAATACAATTTCTTTCTCGAACGATAAGCCCAATCCCGGCGAGAACATCACAATCAATGCAACAATTCACAACGTAGGAGAAGCAGATGCAAACAATGCATCCATTCTGTTTTACGATGGCGAGCCAGCAAGCGGTGAACTCATAGGAGAAGATGTTGTTAATGTCACCGCGAATGCAGCAGCAAACGCATCTGTTTCGTGGACTGCTTTATCCGGCACTCATCACATATACGTTTTGATAAGCCCGTATAATGAGTTCCTGGAGGAGAATTATACGAATAATCTCGCAAATAATAGTATTGAGGTTAACACACCACCAATCGCATCCTTCTCTTATTCGCCAGAAAATTTGGTTGTTAATCAAATCATCACTTTCAATGCATCCTCTTCTTGCGACCCGGACGGGAATATCACCTCTTATGAATGGGACTTCGGAGATGGAAATACCACGAACACAACGCATGAAATACTAAATCATTCATATTCAGAAGCAGGTAGTTATGATGTGACGCTAAGAGTAACGGACAATGACGGAGCGATGAATTCAACAACAAAAACAATAACGGTCTATCAACCAACAGCAATATTTGACACCGGCGCACCCTCAAATCCATATCCTTCAATATCAGGCACGCATACAGGCACAATCACGACAAACCAAACAATTATTGCCACCAAACTTTACACTTACCCCTGCGCAGGCACCGGCGGGCATACCGAATATGCTCGCATCTGGAACAAAACATGGAACGCCACCGCAACCTGGAGCGGCTATGCAGGCGACTGGCATAACATCACATTCGACAAGCCCGTTGTTCTATTACCCAACGAAACCTACAACTACACTATCCGCACAGGCTCTTATCCGCAAATTCACCATAATGGGACTTTAACAGTGCCAGATGGTGAAATC
>PIXU01000257.1 GCA_003601795.1 Candidatus Methanophagales archaeon | reverse complement strand
TGTAATTGTATTTATGACCTTTCAACAGCCTGACGTAAGGAGCACCGGTTACGTTATGTAATGTAATGTTATGCCAGTCGCCTTGGTAGCCGTTCCAGGTGCCGTTTGCTATCAGTTCGCCGTTTTCATACAAATCGATAGACTCGGTATGTCCACCAGTTCCTGCGCAGGGATAGGTGAACAATCTGCTAACGTTAATGTCACGAGACGGCATAATTTTGCCTTCATGTGTTCCCATTATGCTCGGGTAAGTGCCTGTTCCGGTGTCAAAGACAGAAGGTGCAGTTGGTTTTACAAGTGGCAGATAATCACCGCCATTTTGTATGTTACCAGAAGAATTGTACGGTAGCAATGTATCTCCAAGACCATTGCCGTCCAAATCCTCGCCAGCGTAATCGCTCCAGTAGTTCCCGCCCAAATAAGCACCTTCAATGATATTTGTCCTTTTGGTTCTTGTGATGTTCCAGATGTTGCTTCCGTCATCAAAAGCATTATTGGCGTTGTCGAAGTAGTTGTTGTAGATGAGATTATTGCTTGAATTATCCAGGCAGATGCCACAGTCGCTATTCTCGTTCACTGTATTACCTTCAATTGTATTGTCATCTGAATAATTCAAGTTAATTCCGACGTTGTTCCAGTTTGCCGTGTTGCTGGATATCAGGTTGTTATCAGTAGAGATGTCGGTTAAATCAAAACCAAACTCTGAATTGCTCGATGCAGTGTTGTTGATAATCCAATTGTTCTGTGACCCATCTGCCAGAAAAATACCGCTGTAGTTATTGCAACTCGCGATGTTATCTCTGATGGTGTTATTACTTGAATCTTGCATGCCGATGCCACTCTCGTTGTTCAAGTTCGCGATGTTATCTATTATGCGGTTACTGTTAGAATCTACTAAACGAATACCAACACCATTGTTTGAATTAAATGTGTTGTTAATCACGGTATTATTATTTGAGGAGTATATCTTAATCCCTTGATCTGCATTATTAGAAGCTGTATTGTTTGCGAAAGTATTGTTGTCAGAAAAAAGGATGAACATTCCTGCTTGATTTGCTCCAGCATAATTTCCCTCTATCAAAGTATAAGAGGAGTTGCGGAGCATTATGCCTTGTGTGTTGAAACTGGCGTTGTTATTGAGCAGTTTGCTATTATTTGTCCAGCCTGCGTAAATTCCAACTCCAGTCCCTCCAGGTCCCGTTGTGTGGTATATTTCGTTGTTTGCTATGGCGTTATTATCCGCAGGCTCACCTCCAGAATATAACATAATACCATAAGCCCTTGCATTATCACCAGATGCGGTCGTATTATATATTCTATTCTTTGTTACGATGTTATTATCCGCTGGTCCGCCACCATAGGACATTACAAGAATACTGTAAGCGTCCGCATTTGTTTGTAGTGCTGCTGTATTCAAAATAGTATTATTATCCACCAAATTATTGCTGGAATCCATTATTTCAATACCGACACCCATGGCATCCACAGGTGCATACGGGGTTTCAATGGTTGTTGTGTTGAAAATCGTATTATCTATAACACTGTTGAAATTGGATTGCCATAGGGAAATGCCCCAGTTAGCGTTGCTAACTTCGTTATTCGTTACATTATTCAGGTTAGAATTCGCCAAGCCTATTCCCGCTCCACAATTAGAGATAGAATTGTTATCCACCACACTGTTGTGTGTTGAGTTTAGATAAATTCCTATCGTATTATTGTTGCAGATATTATCTGAGATGTCGCAGTGTTCCACACCTGCAAGATAAATTCCAGAGGTGTAATCTCCAGCTGCGGCATTCTCAATCGTGAATCCAGAAATATTCACCCAATCTGCGGTTACATTAAACACATGCTCATCAGGATTTGCGGCCTGAACGATTGTGTTCACCGGATTTTCATATACAGACCTGATTGTAAGCGATTTGTTTACCACAACGTTCTCATTGTAAGCCCCAGTCTCCACTCTAATGGTATGCCCATCTAAGGTATCTGGATCGTTTATTGCTTCTTGAATGGTAGCAAACTCTTTATCGGTATCCAGATTGCGAACTGGCTCCGCTATGGAATGAACAGGAAACCTCACCAGTCGGTCGGAGAACTTAAACTCAGTGACCCAGAGATAGCTGCCATCAAAGCAAATATTGCCTGGTATGAATAGACCATCTCTTGTTGTATGAGGGAAGGCATCCTCAAGGTCAAAATTCTCCTGACCTAAAACAATATCCGGGGGTGTTTCGTTGCTCGTAGGGATATCATTCCAGATAAACACCCTGTGGAAGCCACTATCAGCTACAAAAAGATGCTCGCCGTCAACGGAAACGCCTTGCGGCATATTAAACCTTATTTCAATTCCTTCTTTTTCCATTGTTTCCAATTTCACATCCGGACTCAAATCTTCCTTGTCTAATGGAAGATTCCATATTAAAACACTATGCTCATCGAGGGTAGGGACAACTAAATGCTCTCCATCAGTAGAGACCTGACAGGGGTGATGAACATCCATGGTAAAGTCTGGCGACCTTGCTGTTGCTGGAACTCCTCCTTCCCAGACAAATATCTTATCCTGTTGACTATCACTTACAAAGAGGTAGTTATCGTCTGCGGCGACACCGGTTGGAAATACAAATTCCATACCATTATCAAATTTCGGTCCCAGCTCAACATCCGGCATCTCGCCGTTTAGTGGCAGCTCATTCAAGATGAGTATCTTCCTCTCCATACCTACAATGCCCGCAGTAGCTATAAGTTTCCCGCCATGAACAGCTATCCCCGTTCCACTGTGACCCGGACTTCCATAAACGATGTCGGGTTTGGCTAAACTCTGATCAGGCAATTCCCTCCAGACAAATAGACCGAGAAGATTGTTGACGAATAAGTGTTCACCATCAGAGCATGGTGTCCCCATATGCTGAATATAGTTTTCCGTAAGCGTGTTGGTCTCAAAATCGGGGGCGCCTAAAACCACCTCAGCTAAGGTGATATTTGAAGTGGGGATGCCGTTGTAAATTAAAACTCGGTTCTGTGTGTATCCGCTCGATATAAACAAATGGTCGGCTGTTGCTGCCATACCAGCATGGCCAGCTTCAAAAGCTGCTGCTGTCGCCCGTCTTGGTCTCAGCGGTCCGCCAAAATCTATCTTCCCAAATATAATATCCGCCGCATCGGTTTCATTCATGGGGAATTCATTCCATATCGGCATAACGTTATCCGCCACCGCCAGTAATTTACCATCAACTACCGAGATAGCCCATGCAAACTCATCTGATTCTTGCCAAAGTGTAAAATCGTATGGTTCGTCATCGCTCTCCGGCAACTCGTTCCAGACAAACGTTTTACGTGCATTGTAGTCCCCGACGAGCAGATGCTGACCATCAAAGTATGCACATCGTGGCGTTCTTAACCCTACCTCTTCGGTCAAGACCACATCTGCCGCTTGCAAGTTTTCAGTGGGAAAAGTATTCCAGATTAATACATTGCTGACCCCTGTGCCGGTAACTATGACTCGTGTTCCATCGGTGAATACATCCCAGGGCCATGTGAAATACTTCTTTTCCCAACCCTCTGGATGTGGAAGCGGTACTTTCCCTCTGGTGGTAAAATCAGGAGCACCCAGAACCAAATCCGCCGGCTCGCCGTTTTTCGTGGGAAATTCATTCCAGATTAATACTCGATTGTTCTCAGTATCTGCTACCAGCAGGTGCTCTCCATCGGTAGCCACGCCCACCGGCCAGTTCAGCTTATCTGCGGCTAAACCGGGTTCGCTAGAATAAAGGTCTTTTTGTCCTATCACCAAATCAGGCGGTTGATTGTTTTCCGTTGGAATGGAATTCCATATCAGCACCCGGTTGTTCGAACTATCAGCGAGAACCAGCTTTTCTCCATCAGTAGCTATCTTCATTGGATGATTGAAAAGGGTAGGGCTTGCCTTGCCAAAGTCGTTCAGGTCTAATACAATGTCTGCATCCTGACTGGATTCAAACCAGCCGGTCGGCTTCTCGGTGACGGGTTCATAGGTGGAACCAGTAAAATTGATTGTTATTTCCTCTGAGAAACCAGTAGCGAAGATATAGCCCTTCGATATTGCCTCCTCTTCTGCAGCATTCCTCGATTTTACTCTGAAGAAATAAACCATTTCTGGCTCGATGTCGCTCAATTCAACGCAATGTTGAAGCTCAAGTTCTTCATCTAAAGAAGTGTTAAACCCATAGTCAGAGGCTTTACCATACTCCACCTGGCTGGTAGCAGGTTCGTCAGTCTCCCAAAAAACAGTAACGCTGGTAACAGGTTCTACACATATATCTAAGACATCAATATTGCTTATGACAGGTGGTGATGCTAGAGCAGCATTATCACCGTCGCCGGGCACGTAAATCGTAGTGGTAGATGTGCATCCAATACTTACGAATGCCAGCATTGCGAAAAGAACTACGAATATCAATGCCTTTCTCTTTCCCCTTCTTTTTTCGCTTTTCATTTTGGGTGCATCGCCTGATTTTTATGTTAGGGGAATGATATAAAAAAGCTTTCCGATTTTTGAGAACGTGTAGAAAAAATATTACGGGTTCCTATTTAAAAATCATCATATAGGGGGGAGTCACTCAGCAGCCTTTTGGGCTTTTTCGCCTTGTGACTCCACCCCCACCCTATTAGGGTTTATGCAAGTTCCTTCTGTGAGAGGGATCGGTGATAAAGGAAAGCGTGTAGATTATGGAGTATCAGCCTGGAAAGGATGTCTTTTCTCGCCGTCTTTGGGGTACGCGAGGTCACTTCGTCCCCGTATTTGGCTATAAGCATACCAAAGGCATGCTCTTCACTGAATCTCTTCCTGAAATAGCCCGTTTTCTTAGTCCACCCGTCGTATCCAAGCGCTTTCTATTC
>PIXU01000256.1 GCA_003601795.1 Candidatus Methanophagales archaeon | reverse complement strand
CATGTTTCTATAAAGAATCATAGGCACGGCGCTTTAAATCCGCTGGCACAGTTCTATAACAAGTTAGGCGACCTGAAGGTAGAGGATGTGATAAATTCGAGATTGGTAGCAGACCCGCTGACGCTTCTGGATTGCTGTCCGTTTTCCGATGGTGCCGCAGCTATCGTGCTCTGCTCAGCTGAGGAAGCGAGAAAATATACGGATGACCCGGTTTACATATTGGGAACAGGGCAGGGTTCAGGAGGTCCATTATCAAAGATGGAGGACTTGACGAAGCCAGTTTCAAGGATAAGCTCTGCGAGAATGGCGTTTAAGCGTGCAGGGCTCGTACCCTCGGATATAAAAGTGCTTGAACTCCATGATTGCTTTACGATTGCGGAATTGATTGCACTGGAGAGCATGGGTTTCTTTGGTTGGGGAGAAGCGGCTGATGCAACTGTGGAAGGGCAAACGGATTTGGGAGGAAAAATACCTGTAAATATGTCCGGAGGGCTAATAGGGAAGGGGCATCCGATAGGAGCAACAGGGGCATCTCAGGTTTACTGGCTCGTTAAGCAAATGAGAGGAGAAGCACCGAAAGGCAATCAAATCAATCCTGTTCCTGAGTATGGAATGACCGATACGCTTGGGGGCGATCTCGGCACATTATGCCATATTATACTTGGGAGGACGAAGAAGTAGGGAATGAAGGAAAAGGAGCAAGAGGAAATGGAGAAAAAATACATGGTTTTGACCTTAGCAGAGTATGAAGAAGGCTTGAGAAATGGGAAATTGTTAGGGCTTAGATGTGGATCATGCAAAAAAATAACCTGTCATCCAATGCCTGTTTGCCAGTGGTGTGGAGGAAGGAGCCTTGAGAGAATGGAATTGAGTGGAGAAGGGGAGTTGACAACGTTTACGGTAATCCGTGTGCCATCAGAGGGATTTGAAGATGATGCACCTTATATCCCCTGTTTGGTGAAAACAAGAGAGGGACCCTGTGTTATAGGAAGGCTTGATTACGATGCTGAGCAAGCTACGCAAGAACTGATTGGTAAGCGAGTGAGAATGAATGGTTCATACACCTATAAGGGCGACAAGTACTCTGGTGGAGCTCACACATGCCCAGTATTTGAAGTTGCCGAATGAAAATAGGAGGAAAGAAAAAACATGAACGGAAAGAAAGTATGTGTTGTAGGAATGGGAGTGATGGGCAGCGGGATAGTGCAGGTCTGTGCTCAAGCTGGCTACGATGTGTCTGTGGTAAGCAGGAGCGAAGAATCTTTAAAAAGGGGACGTGAAAAGATAAAAAACGACCTTTCGAGACTTGCGAAGAAAGGGGTTATAAAGCAAGATGAGGCGGAAGGGATTTTGGATGTGATAACGGCAAATGCAACAACGAGCCTTGAAGAGGGTGCAAAAAGAGCGGATTTTGTAATTGAAGCAGCATATGAGGATATGGAACTGAAGCAGGAAATATTCAGAGAGTTGGACAAGATATGTCCAGGGCATGCTATTCTTGGCAGTAATACCTCTACATTCCCTATCACTGCTTTAGCTGCGGCAACAAAGAGACCCGATAAGGTAATTGGAGTCCATTTCATGAATCCCGTGCCCCTAATGAAGGGCGTGGAAGTAATAAAATCACTGATGACCTCTGAAGATACTTTAAGTAAAACGCTGGCGTTTGTGCATTCGCTGGGTAAGGAGGCAGTTACGGTTAAGGATTCTCCGGGGTTCGTTACGAGCCGAATGATGTGTCTCATCTTGAATGAGGCGGTAAAAATGCGAGAAAATGAGCTGGCTTCCGTAGAGGACATAGATAATATACTAAGGCTTTCTTTCAACTGGCCTTTGGGTCCCTTTCAACTTCTGGACTTAATAGGAATAGATATTGTAGCTGCTGTGCTCAATACAATATACAATGAGACCGGGTGGGAAAGATTCAAACCAGCAGTGCTTATGACACAAATGGTGAGAGCGGGATGGACAGGGAGAAAAGCAGGAAAAGGGTTCTATGAGTATGAGTAGGCAATTATAGTTGTTCCGTGCCGAAAAAACCAAACCCAAGGATTATCCATTAAGGGAATAATTCGACACGGAACCCAGTCGTATATCAACATCAGTTAAAATTCACCTCCCGCTGATATAATTTCAACTCCACATAAATTGAAAAATCAAAAACTAAGAGGAGGGATAATAAAAGAGCTTCGGATGTCTTAAGTTTTTACAATGATATGCTTCTTTGCATGGAAGAACGAAAGGGTTATGAAAGAGGATATGTTTTATTATTGGTAGTGATTTTGAAAGAAGGTAAAGCAGTTAAAATCATCTTCGCGCACGCTTCTTTTAGCTGCAAAACACCTTCAATTTCCTCTTTCATGATTGGATATTTTTATCCACGTGCCTCGCTACAAAAATAAACCCTGTATGGGCTATCATCTTATGCTCAGGGCGCATACTTCTCTCTTTTATCTCCCATCTCCGCAAACTGACCTCATAAATTCCCATTACGTGAAATACACCCTTGTATCTCAAGTCCATCCTTCGTGAAAGCTTGTATATTTGCAACACGGTGGGATTATAGCAAAGAAGGATTCCACCGTTTCTAAGCGATTTTTCTACGTGCTTCAGCACTCTCCATGGCTCTGAAAGGTCCAATATTATCCTGTCCAGCTCTTTCTCTTCTATACCTTCATACACATCCCTGTCCTTTAATACAAGCTTTCCGGAACCTTCTTTCCCCGCTATCTCTACCCTATCGAAGAAAGTCTCTATGTTGCTCTTTGCAATTGCAGAGAACTCTTTCCTCCTTTCATATGATACTACTGTTCCACCTTTGCCCACTGCACGAAGCAAAGCCATCGTAAGAGCTCCTGACCCCGTTCCCGCTTCTAACACCTTTGCACCCGGGAATATGTCCGCAAGCATTAAAATAGCTGCAATGTCCTTGGGGTATATTATCTGTGAACCTTTCCTCATCTTTGATATGTATTCTGCTAAAGTGGGTCTGACGACCACGAGTTTTTCGCCAAGAGAAGACTTTACCGTGCTTCCTTCTTCCAATCCTATTATATCGTCATGCGAAATCACTCCATGCGTGAAAGAAAAAGATAAGGACGCTTTTAACACAATCTGGTATCTCTTACCTTTTTTGTCTAGTAAATGCACAAGCTCGCCTTCTTTTATTCGTGTTAGCATTTGTTTTATTTTGGCTTAGCAGGCTCAATTAATTATCAACACGGACACTTAACTTGACTTTGTCATTTTATAAATAAAGCTATTAGCTATAAGCTATTTAATTTTATGCATTTCCCAACCTATTCTTTCAGATTAGCCGCAAACAATCTGAGATACCGGACAAACTGGATAGCAATTTCCACGGGATTAAGAGTGGAATGGGTATCAATCCTCAAAATCTTGAGATAGTCCAAACTAAACGCGCTTAGATTGCGTGAAAAACATCAAAATATTCTTAGTTTGGTTTGCTCTTCCGCTTATGGTGGGACTTCCTCGCGGATTCCCTCGCTTTATGCTTCCGCTTAACGATCTCAAGTATCTCCTTCTCTGTTATTCTCCTCCTTGGCAATATCACTTCCAGAATCTCCCTGACATCCTGTATCGTCAGCATTGGGGCTTTGT
>PIXU01000255.1 GCA_003601795.1 Candidatus Methanophagales archaeon | reverse complement strand
TCACCAGGTTCTACACGGCAACGTTTCAGCGCATTGATGCAACAAGCAATAGGTTCTGCGAGAGAAGCCTCTTCAAAGGATAAAGACGGCGGTATCTTATTCACACACCCATTATGAACGCCATTTGCGGGGACGAGCATGTATTCAGCGAATCCACCATCATGATGAAAGCCTATTATCTTCATTTTATCGCACATATTGGGAATGCCACGTATGCAGAAAGGGCAACTTCCGCATGGAAGCCCAGGGGCTACTTGCACTCGGTCACCCACTTTGAACTCTTCAGCAACTTCTTTTCCAACTTCAACGATTGTCCCTGCAACTTCATGCCCGAGCACACGTGGCAGTTCGAGGTCACGATGCCCCGCATGGAACATCTTTACGTCTGTCTTGCAAATTGCGCATGATTCTACTTTTATCAATATATCCCCTGGGTTACATGCAGGTATATCTATATCCACTATCTTTAAATCCTCTATTCCTCCCAGAACTGCTGCTTTCATTTCAATTTGCATCCATTTCCCTTAACAGGCATTCAAGTTTGTTCTTACCTTGTTCAGCGTCAGAATTTTGTTCCCTCGTCCATTCTCTCAGTTTAAGGAGTGCTTTGCCAGATTCGAGTGTCTTCCGTGCTATTTCCACACCCTCCTTGAGGTCTCTGGCTTTGCCCATCAAATATAAAAGAGGAGCAGCATTGAGACACACGATATCAGTTTTTGGACCCTGCCCAATGCCACTCAATATCTTCAGGAAGTATAGTACTTCTTCTTTCTTTTCTGCTGCGGGAAGAAGAGCACGTGCGTCAGTGCGTGGAATTCCAAACTTCTCTGGAGTAACGGTATATGTAGTGATTTCACCATCTTCATGCAGTTCTGCAACGATTGTTTCTCCTATGGTGGACATTTCATCCATGCCTTCAGTCCCATCTTCATTCATACCATGAACCACAAAAGCTCGATGATAGCCCATTTCTCTCATCGCCATCGCGGCAGACTCGACCAGGTCCTTGGAATAGACACCTCTTACAGCGTAGCGAGGAAGTGCGGGATTGGCAAGAGATGCAGCGATATTCAGGAAGGTACCAAAGCGAATCTGGGACAGGATTCTCGCAAGTTGGGGATGGATTTTTGGATTCATGCCATTAAAGATGCCAATGCCTGCTTTTTCTATGCTTCTTTTTACTATTTCCACTTCGCATTCCACGTCAACTCCTATTGCTTCTAGGATGTCTACGGCACCGCACCTGGATGTAATTGCCCTTGCTCCGTGTTTCGCCATGCAGATGCCGTTGGCTGCGGCAACGATAGATGCAGCAGTACTGATATTAAAGGTATTGAGTGTATCCATTCCTGTGCCACAGTTTTCGACCAAAGGTGATGACACTACAGGCGATACTTTCATGGTATCGTACTCATAAATGGCTTTCCAAATGCCTGCGATTTCCTCTGGCGTCGCACCTTTAGCGGTCATTGCTGCTAAGAAAGCACCTTGATGCAGCTCCGGCTGTTCATTCGTGAGCACCTGGCGGAACATCTCGCATGCATCGCTCCGTGTAAGGTTTCTTCCACGCATGAGCTCGGTAATCATGCTGCCGAAATCTTCTTTCTTTATCCTGTTCATGCAGGGAACATGGGCATATCCCTTTTTAAATGTATCGTTTTGTATTACGTATGTAATGCAAAATTTGTAGCGATGCTGAAAAGAGCAGGTAAAATGGAGCCCGTAAACATCAGAATACCAAAAACGAAAATACAGAAGATTGACGAAGTTGCTACCAGGAATGGCATCACCCGCTCCGAGGTAATAAGGCACGCACTGACGATTTATTTTCAGCTCTTAGAGAATATAGGGGGATTCGTAAACCTCAGGAGCCTGAAAATATCACCCAATGAGATTTCAATTTCTAAATGCGGTGACCTCGTTATTATGAAGCTCAAGAATGGACAGGCATTAGTGCTCGCTAATACGTCCTCCGGCGGCATAGGGCCAAAGCTCGAAGATGTGGTCAAACTTGATGGTATACTCCTTGGGCGGTTAATGGCTCGAACAGTGCTAATAAAGGTTCTGTCTTCGGGGGCACAGCCGATTGTTTTGGTTGCCAACCTGAGTGTGGGATTCTTTTCCACGGGCTCACAAATATTCCAGGGAATAAGAGAGGAAGCGCATAAAATTAATGCATTGGAGATATTAGAAGGGCATACCGAGGAAAACATCGAAACGAACCAAACAGGAATGGGCATTACTGCGTTGGGGATATGCATGGAAAAAGAATTGAAAATAGGAAAGTCGATGAAAAATGATTTGATTGTTGCCATCGGTGAGCCAAAGGTAAGGGATGAAGTGCTAAACGCCGGGACCAGAAGCATCGTTATGGTGGAGGATGTGCAGAAACTTTCAGAGAGGGAATTTATACATGAAATTATACCCGTGGGTCATGAAGGGATACAGGGAAGTTTAGAAATGATGCGGAGTATCTCGGGTTATAAATACGAAATAGAGCCAGAGCTGGGCACAGATATAGAAAAATCGGCGGGACCTTCAACCGTTGTGCTTGTTACGCTGGAGGAGGAAAAAATAGAAATACTGAAGAAAATGGTTAAAAGAGATGTTCAAGTTGTGGGTAAGATATTGTAATGCACAATGGTTACCTATTTGGGTTATAACTGTTACCAAAAATTTAAAAATAGAAACTCTTATATAGTGATACCTCCATCTCTTCCTTCAGGTGATAAAAAAGAATGCATATATCAGATGGTATATTGGCACCAGAATGGTGTTTGGTATGGTTTGCAATCGCAATACCCTTTATTGCGGTAGGGGTATGGCAGATAAAGAGAGGCACAAAAGAGAACGCATCGTACCTGCCGATGCTTGCAATGATGGGCGCTGCGGTCTTCGTAATCGCAGTCTGGCACATTCCCGTCCCGGTAACAGGATCGTGCTCACATCCGATAGGCACGCCGATGTCAGCGATAATTGTCGGTCCTTTTCCAACCGTGGTACTGGGCGCAATTGCACTGTTCTTCCACGCGTTTTTTGGACATGGGGGACTTACAACGCTCGGTGCGAATATAGTGTCAATGGGGATCGTAGGGACATTCAGTGGTTATCTTATCTACGTACTACTGAGGAAGGTGAACTCGCCGTTATGGCTTGCCGCAGGGATGGCAGGATTCACAGGTGATATACTGTGCTATTTAGCGGCAGCACTCGAGCTCGCATTGTCGCTCAATCCAGGTTCTGTGCTCTCACACTGGGCGCTCTATTCAGTGGGATACATGCCGACACAGTTGCCACTTGCACTTGCCGAGTTTGTGTTCAGCGCAGGCATTGTGCAGTATATTGCAGACCGGATGCCTGATCTTCTGGCGAAGAAGTTATGGGGAGGTGTTTCAAGTGCTTGACCGATTCACAAAGACGGCGTTGGTTCTAATGGTAGTAATAACCGCAATCTTCCTTACCGGTGCGTATATTGGCTACATAGGCGGTCATGGGATGGAAGGGACAGATGCAATGGTGGAAGAACACGCAGCGAGCACTGCTGCAAATGTTGAAGCAACATCGTTAGTTCCTGCAATTACTGATTTGGTAGGGGAGCCATTGGGCTTCACAATCGCGGGAATTGTTGCAGGCTTCATAGTCGGATATCTATGGACGGGGCTATTTAGGAGGCGAGAAGATGCTTGAATGGCTAGAGGGCGACCCGTTGGCAGGAATCGGAACAACGATTGGGTTCTTCGTTTTCCTGATCATTGGGCACTATATATGTGAGTGGAGATTAAAATCGGAAACGATGTAGAATGACAAGCGATGCGGCTCATTAATTATGCCCAAGAGGTGGACTTTGAGCGGTTAGTAGTTGGCAGTAGTTCGACTATCCACCGACTTGATGCACGAGTAAAGCTCATAGGTGCTTTTGCGTTGATATTCAGCATCATTTCGATGAAGCAACCCCTTATCCCCTTTTTTATTTTTTGCGCTGCCACAGTTATCTGTTTCGGTATTAAAATGCCGCTGAAGATATATCTTAAACGGCTGGTTCTTCTTCCGTTCTCTGTTGCGGTAGTCGTGCTTGTCGTTGTCATATTCACATACGGTGGTGAGCATCAAGTATCCTCCTTCTTCGGGCTGCCAATATATCAGGAATCATGCTCGTTTGCTGTTTTGCTTTTCGCGCGGATAATAGCATCGATTTCTGTATTGAGCGTGTTTATAGCTACCACAGAGGTGATGGCGGTGACGGAAGCAATGCACTGGTTCAAAGTGCCAAAGGTCATGGTTGACCTCGCGGTGATGATGTTGCGCTATATCCATCTGCTGTCTGGGGAAAGCGTAAGGATGTACAGGGCACAGGCGTCAAGATGCGGCTTCTCCAGTAGACTTGGCTATAAGCGAAAGCTGAATAATCTCAGTACCATCGCAGGTTCGCTCATCTTGAGGGCATTAAAACGTGGTGAACGCGTATATGCCGCAATGCTGTCACGCGGATATACGATAGATTCACAGCTTACAGAAATTGAACCGTTATCAGTCAAAAACGCTCTTTTCTGTGTTATAATTATCGTGTTTTCGGTACTGCTGGTAATTGTTGACCATATATGGCTAGGAGCGGGAACCGGCTTATGAAGTGTGCAGTAAACGTATCCGACCTCTTTTATACATATCCAGACGGAACAGAAGCGTTGAGCGGCATTAACTTTAGGGTAATGGAAGGCGAGAGAGTAGCAGTTATTGGCTCGAATGGAAGTGGTAAATCCACACTGTTCTATCATTTTAATGGCTTATTTTTACCTACGAAAGGTACGGTTTGTATAAACGAAGAAGAGATAACAAAGGATAAATTAGATAAGATAAGGATGACGGTAGGGTTTGTATTTCAGGATCCAGACGATCAGTTGTTCGCGCCGACAGTATGGGCAGATGTGGCATTCGGACCGAGGAACATGGGGCTTTCAAGGCGTGAAGTAGCCGAGCGGGCAGATAATGCGTTGAATATCCTGAACATAGCGGATTTGAAGGATAAGAGTCCGGATAATCTCAGCGGAGGACAGAAACGATTGGTGTCAATCGCAGGAGTTCTTGCAATGAATCCGAAAATCATTGTGCTGGACGAACCCACGTCTAATTTAGACCCACGCACGTCAAGCGCTGTGATGCACCTTTTAGTGGATTTGAGCAGAAGGATGAATATCGCATTGATTATCGCCACTCATGATGTAGATGCCGTACCGCAATATGCAGATAGAATATATGTGATGCATAAGGGACGGTTCGTGGCAGAAGGCACACCCGAAGCTGTCTTTTCTGATGCTTCTGTCATAAGAGAATCACACTTGAGGCTGCCGCGGATTGCGCGTTTGATGGAGATTCTGCAGAAGGAGGATGAGTTGCCAGTACGGAATCCGTATCCGTTGACTATTAGAGCGGCGAGAAGTGAAATAGTGAGGCTGAT
>PIXU01000254.1 GCA_003601795.1 Candidatus Methanophagales archaeon | reverse complement strand
TTGCATTGGTGATTGATGTAATTATTAGAATACCAAAACCAAGGAGAAGGCTTAATTTCAATCCGTTTGTGGTTATACCAAAGTCGCTTAATCTATACTTTCTCAATTTTATGACCACAAGCCCCGGTAAGAGAAATAAAGCTGCTTTTGCTATAAAATAAAAATACCCCTGAAGAACCCCCGCTGGCAAATTACTCATCACCACGCCATAAAAAAAAGTTGCAGGTAGTATCATCAATAACATGTCTAAGTATGGTTGAAATTTCTTTTGCATACCGAGTCCAAACAATATTAAAATAAATGCAGGGATTAGTTGGAGAATTATCAAATAAGGTATCATGATTGTATGATTAAGTTAACCTAATTAAATTCTTTTGGGTTTTTCAACACAGCAGATACACGCACACGCACCGCCGTCGAAGGCTATGGGATATGGGAGAGCGGTACCCTATGGCAGAATGTAGCCTCTCTCTTCTTGTTGTGTTTTTTGCCTTCCAATGCGGTCAATGCTTTTTTAAAAACTCGTTTTCCGCGTATAACTGCACAACAGCCAGCCTTTCAAGTTCTGCCATCCTTGCTTGCTCTTTATATGCTCTTACGTTGCCACTAAAGGCATTTTCCGGGTCCTTATCTCCTTCTTTTCATATGTTGCACCCTCTTTCTTTTTAGTTTTTAGTTCTTAATTCTTAATTCGTTCTAACTTACTGTCTGCTTTTAGGGATGTACCCCACCCCACTTTTATAATGATGTCTTTACATATTTATTCTAACATAATGATTATCATGATTGTGATGATGAACGCGGGGATGAGCGTTGTTTTAAACTTGAGGAAGGGTAGGTAAAAGAGATGGCGAGAAACGTGGGCGTATTAAGTGATATAAGAGTGATAACGCTGTTATTGTTCGTTGTAGCAGCGTTTATTGGGATTTATGTCTATCCACCGCCACCCGCTGATGCTGGATTGAATGGCAACTTACAGTATGGATTAGACCTGGTGGGGGGCTCTTCATTGCAATTGAAGTTAAATGGTACCTTAGTTGGGATCGAGGCGCCTGAAGATGTTAACGAAACCCGCGTTGCATCATACCTCAGTGATGCGCTGGATACCGAAGTTAGACCTTACAGGACTGCACGTGGTGAAATAAAGTACGAGATAAGGAAGTGCGTTACAATAGAGCAGTTGGCGGATGCTTTGAAAGGCATCAACGCCACGATAGCGAAGAAGCCGGATGGCAAACTGGATTTTGAGGAAGGAGTGACCCGGGAGACACGTGATGAGACCAGGCGGATAATAGAGACGAAGTTGAATATGCTGGGTCTAGCAAGCACAACGGTAAGAACAGCAGGCAGTAATTTGCTGGTCATTGACCTTGCGGGTATTGATATAAAGACCGCAGAGTCGCTTGTAGGCAAGCCAGGTAAGTTTGAGATACGAATACAGACGAATGGAACCGGCGGAGAGATAAAGGTAGGAGAGCACCTGAGCGAGATTGAGAACATCACCGAGCATGTTGTATACGGTAGCGAGGGAATACGCAGTGTGAGCATGGTCCCACAGAGGAAGGGTGAAAGCGAGAATGCAGCCTGGGGTGCTCCCTTTACATTGACCGATAAGGGCGCCACAGCACTCAGGGATGCTGCTATAAAGTATGGCGCTATTGATGACCAAAAGAACCACGAACTGGTAATGCTGCTCGACAACGTGGTTGTTTACAGTGGACCACTGCATCCAGAGCTTGCGGAAAAACTGCGAAATGCGCCTGCATATAGCCTTATATCCGAGACGGGGAGTGGGGATGAGGGTTTAAAGCGAGCGAGAGAGCTGATAATACACTTAAAAGCAGGTGCTTTACCGGTGAATGTGCAGGTGATAGGTTCAGGAGAGGTGCCGGCGTATCTGGGCATGAAATTCAAGAAAGGGGCTCTAATTGCGGGTTTACTTGCTCTTATCGCTGTTACACTCGTTGTTGCCGTTCGGTACCGCGAGAAGAGGATAATATTGCCGATGTTCTTTGGACTCCTCAGCGAGGTAATCCTGATATTAGGGATAGTAGCCACGATGAACTGGCTAACAATAGGCATGATGGGTATTCTACTGGTGGTGTTACTCATAGGGGCACTGCTGAGATGGTGGAAATATCCAGTGACAGATCTGACGGTTGGCGTAGCAATATTATTGGTTATATCCGTTTTTATACTATCAGCGGGCAAATGGCAGCTGGACTTGCCGAGCATCGCGGGTATAATCGCCGTAATTGGTACCGGTGTAGACCAGATGGTGATAATAACCGATGAAGCACTTTCTGGTGGCAGGTCTTCCTCAATGTATCATAAACGAATCTCATTTGCTTATGGCATTATCTTCGCATCCGCAGCGACAACAATAGTTGCAATGCTTGCACTCGCATTTATGGCTCTTGGCACACTCAGGAGTCTCGCAATTGTAACTATAATCGGACTCATGATAGGTATTTTTATTACAAGACCAGCCTATGCGCGGATAATAGAGCTACTTCTTTAAGTTTAATTTGTTGCAAGAATGCCTAACATTTTGCATTTCCGTACATTACAGTCAAGTGGGATAAGTAGGATTCAGGCAGCCCGATAAGTGCCATTTGACCTGTCGCCTGTCGCGATGCTTTTTTACCCCCTCCACTAACCATTCACAAAAGATTGTCATATCAGTCTCCAATCGATCAAAAGAGAAGCTATAACGATGCTGAAGGTCGTGATACTCGCAATGTGCTTTGAAGGTGATATAACCTTCATAATAAGCGAATTAAAGACTAAAGCATCGTTAAGGGAGTTTACAGGCTTCTAAGCAGGTTTACAGCCTATCAGTTTGTAGATATAGTGTTGATAACCGTAAACGCCGTTTGCGGAAGGCAAAAGAGCGTAAAAACGATAATAATTAGAGATACCACCAATTTGACGGTGGATATTAATATGTTCAGAAAGAAGTATAGGAGGAAAGATTTAAAAGATAAGGACTATAGGACTATAAATGGGCTTATTCCAGGTCCAGAGGCTATTATATCGGTATGAAACTTGTTTTAGCCATAGAATACCCCTCTTTAAAGCCGTTGGCTTTTCTTGTCTTCCCTGGAGGCCCCAGCGACTC
>PIXU01000253.1 GCA_003601795.1 Candidatus Methanophagales archaeon | reverse complement strand
CGAGAACAAAAATCAGCAAATTATTAAGCTTAACTTTAAATAAGTCCACAATCTTTCTGCCAACGGCGAAGGATACGAAAAGACAGGAGTGCATCAATGCTATGATAAAAAGCATTCCCATAATTAACGCAATCGGAAAACCAACAATGGTTAGAGATAGCAAGATTATCACTATTACTGATGCGATTATAAGAACGAATCCTACCAGGGTATTTTTTACAGGAGATTTTCTTACTCCCTCCTCTATGATAAAGAATTGCGTCGGGAACAACTTGATAAAGATTATACCGATTATCAGGAACCCGACGGTCATGAGAATGCTGAAGATATTCATCAAATTTTGTAAACCTCGCTGACCTTCAGTTTTCTTAAAATCCACACTACCTGCACTTCCGGTATTTTGGAAATTATCCGCTCTTACGGTTAAATTGCCAAGAATCTTACCAGCACTGGAAACATTCCCACCTGCAATGATTGCATCCCTGTTAATAACCGTGGTAGAGTGGATGGCAATATCACCACCTGCAATAACAGCATTTTTTGCAGCTCCTCTCAAATCTATGTCCCCGCCAGCAGCCACAATTTTTCCGTCAATATCGGAATTAACCAATATTTTTCGATATTCCATTTTTGAGACGGTGAAATTTTTTTATTCTGAAGCGGGCATATTTTTAAGAGGTTGAAATAAAAATGGAAAAACCCAGACCCTTTGTCTTCATAAATGCCGCAATGAGTGCGGATGGAAAAATAGCAACGATAGAAAGGAGACAGACGAGAATAAGCAGCGAGAGAGATTTTGATAGGGTTGATTCACTGAAGGCGGAAAGTGATGCAATAATGGTGGGTGTAGGCACTATTTTAGCTGATAATCCGTCGTTAACGGTAAAATCAGAAAAGAGAAGGGAAGAAAGACGGAAGGCACGGAAAGATGAAAATCCGTTACGAATAGTGGTGGATAGCAAGGCGAGAACGCCAGTTGACGCCGAGATATTGAACAAGGGAGAAGGCAAACGAATAATTGCGGTGTCTAAGCAGGCAATTGTGGAGAATGTGGAAAGATTAGGAGAGAAAGCGGAGATTCTGATCTGCGGTAATGAAGAAGTGAACTTGAGGAATCTTCTATATCTATTATGGCAACGAGGCGTGAGCAGATTAATGGTAGAAGGTGGTGCAATGCTTAACTGGTCTTTGATTTCACAAGGGCTCGTTGATGAGATATATATATATGTTGGGAATATGATAATAGGAGGTGAATACGCGCCCACACTTGTGGATGGTAACGGGTTTATAGAGGAAGAAAAAATGGTAAAACTGGAGCTTTTAAGTGCGAAGAGGATGGACGAAGGTATTTTGCTGAGGTGGCGAGTGCGTAAATAAATAAATAAAGGGAGCGGGATGGGATATGAAACTTCCTTTTGAGATAAAGGACATACGGGATTTTTCTTATATCACGAGCAGGAAATTGAAGAATGATAAAGGTGAAAAGAGAGGAGAGGTGTTTATATGGCGTAGAAGAGGAGAGGAAGAATTTAACTGCAAGCTCAAGTGCCCATACTGTGAAGAGGAACAGGAGTTTAGCGTGGTTTTTAATAGGAGACCATACAGAGTGCGGTGCAGCAACTGCGGGAAGAGTATTCTGGTAGAGAAGCTTGCGGCGAAATAAGTGGCAATTTCCATTCTTTTGCTTCAAGATCAAATCATCATCCTGGACTTAAACACACGTAAGCTTGGTGGTAAGTTCTGCGCTGATTACTGCCACAATACTCCTCAACCAGCATTTCATCCGCCTTATGAATCACCGCTTCTGTCGCCTTCTGTTCCAATCCAAGTTCCTTCACCGCTGTTGCTACATTTCTTTATAATTGATCGCAATTTGATTTATAAACGAATGGCAAGCAGCGAAGTTTTTGAGGAGGGAAAAAGGGAAAAATGTTCGAGCCGGAAAAATTTATACAAAAACAGGTTCAGGAGGTAAGGGAAAAGATAGAAGATGGGAAGGCAGTCATAGCGGTTTCCGGTGGGGTTGACTCTACCGTCTGTGCAATGCTCACGCATCGAGCTGTAGGAGACCGATTGGTAGCGGTTTTCATTGACGATGGATTGATGCGTGAAGGCGAAGCGGAGCAAGTGATAGACTTTTTCAAATCGAGGAATATGAATGCAAGGCTGGTTGATGCTGCTAATGAGTTTTTTGATGGATTAAAAGGAATTGTTGATCCAGAGGAGAAGAGGAAAGCGTTTAGAAACACGTTCTACTCTGTTCTCGGAAGAGTTGTACGAGAGGAGAACGCATCTCATTTAATTCAGGGAACAATAGCGGCTGATGTTGCTGAAACGGTGAAAGGAATCAAGACACAGCACAACATTCTTGAGCAGATAGGTATCGACCCGGAAAGTTATGGACTAACGATTGTTGAACCTTTGAGGGCGCTATACAAACATGAAGTAAGGGAAGTTGCCAGGAGTTTGGGCTTACCCGCAGAGTTTTCGGAGCGCTCACCTTTCCCTGGTCCTGGACTTGCTACGAGGGTGCTTGGTGAGGTGACGCCTGAACGTGTGGAGATAGAAAGAAAAGCCACGAAGATTGTGGAAGAGGAGACTTCTGATATCGAGTCATTCCAGACTATGGCGATTTTGATGAACGATAGGGCTACCGGGATTAGAGAGGGTAAAAGAGCGTTTGGCTACATAATCGCCGTTAGACTGGTCAAAAGCAAGGATGCCATTACTGCGGAGGCGGTTAATGTGCCATGGGAGGTCTTAAAGAGAATAGATAAGAGGATTACGACTGAAATCCCGGAAGTTGTACACGTGCTTTATTCTTTAACGGATAAGCCACCGTCAACGATAGAGTTTCAATAAAATAACCACAAGCAGATCCTCACGAGAAATATAAATGGATAAAAAGCAAAAATAAAATCACAAACTAAAATAGGTGAACTGAAATGACAAAACGAATAATTCCCTGCCTCGATACAACATTCAATGAGCAGGGTAAGGCAGTTGTGGTGAAAGGAATAGAATTTGAGCAGCTCAGGTATGCAGGCGACCCGGTTGAACTAGCAGAGCGATACGATGCGCAGGGAGCGGATGAACTTGTCTTTCTCGATATTTCCGCGTCCTACGAGGGTAGGGATATGATGATCTCAACGGTAAAGAAGATAGCTGAGCAGGTATCCATTCCTTTATGCGTGGGAGGCGGGATAAAGAGCATAGAGGATTTTGAAAAGGTGTTTGATGCTGGCGCTGATAAGGTGGGCATAAATACAGCCGCAGTTAAGAATCCAGATCTAATAAAAGAAGCTGCAGAGAAGTTTGGAGACCGTATCGTGGTTGCAATTGACTGCAAAAGAAAATTTGAGGACGTTGAGGATAAAACGCAGGTACAATTAGAAGACGGAAAAAGTGCCTGGTACGATGTTGTAATTTACGGAGGGCGTGAGTACACAGGAATTGATGCGATAAGGTGGGCGGAGCAGGTGCAGGCACTCGGTGCTGCGGAGATATTGCTGACTTCTAAGGATAGAGATGGTACAACAGACGGCTACGACATACCCATAACAAAAAGAATTGCCGAAGCTGTGGACATTCCAGTAATTGCCTCCGGTGGTGCAGGGAACGTAGATCATATGTACGAGGCTTTCGTGAATGGCGCGGATGCATGTCTGGCAGCGAGTATTTTTCATTTTGGCACGTATACGGTTGGACAGATAAAGGATTATTTGAGGGAGAAAGGGATTTCGATAAGGCTATGATTTCAACTTTTCTTAAAAACAATTTCTATTTTGCATCAACTAAAAATCCGTCATTACGCGGAACTGGTCCACATCCTCCACACTCATCTGCTGAAGGAATCCTCTTGCCGCTCCAGTCACATCCTTGGCAGCCGTAATCGCCCGACCAACCACAATAATATCCGCTCCTGCCTTCAGCGCTTTTTTTACTTTTTTCAATCTTATCCCACCAGCTACTGCAACGAGCACATCGTTTCCGCACACTTCTCTCACCTCTCCAATATTTCCCCATTCGCTCTCCTGCTCTTGCCCACGGTTCTGGTACAGTTCCACGTCTATTGCACGATGCAGCTCTACAATGTCAGGCTTCACCTTTAGCTTCCGGAGTACTTCTACGGGGTCGGGGACATTCAGCGTATCCATCAAAGAGAGAGTTCCGACTTTCTTGCACTCCTCTATAAACTTCTCCATTGTACCTATTGGAGCAAGCCCCGAAAAACCGGCTACATCTGCTGTGGCATCTCCAGCCATCCTCGCTTCCAAGTTTCCAGTATCCAGCGTCTTAAGATCGGCAAAAACTACCGTTTCTGGTCTCAACTGGTGTATCTTCTGCACCACTTCAACGCCATACCGCTTGATAAGCGGTGTACCTGCCTCGATTATTATCGCATCACTTCTGGGTAATGCTCTAATAATGCCCTCTACCCTTCTCCAATCTGGAATGTCCAGTGCAACCTCCAGATATGGTGGCTTTTTTAAGTTGTTCATCTTGAATCCTATCATAGCATGTATAGATTTATCTTTCTCTTCTAAAACTTTATCTATTTCTGGGAACTTCTGAATTGCTCGTGATAGAGCAAGCTTTGTTGCCGCATAGTTGTACCGGTATATCCTCTGATAATCTCTGCCTCTGGGATGGATAAACACTGAAACGATAACCGCGAGTTCTTCCACTTCCGCTTTCGGTATCACGCCCTCTTCCACGGCATCAGCAATTGCCTTTGCTACTGCACTTTGTGCCGGTCCAAACATCTTTTCTGCATCCGCGAGGTTTCTTATACTTACCTTGGGCACTATAAGTGTCGTTGGCTTGGTGGGCAGATTTGGTCTAATAACGCCAAGAATGGGCGTATGTCCCTGCCTGGGCTGGGCAATAGAACAGGCAAATGCTGTACCCACAGCTTCTTTCTTACTGCCTATAATCAGGTCAATATGCGCTATTTCCGGTTCTTCTCCTACTAACGCCTCTCCTATCAGAAATCCCTCATCAATCATAGGCATCTATTTTATGTTCGTAGCCCCGTATCTTTGCAAAATCTACAAGCTCGCTGTTCTCGTGCCATATCCTTATGTGAATAAACCCTCCGCGCTCGTCAAGCCCCATAATCTCTCTTACAAAAGTAGGAAAATCAGGGGGTATGGTTCTATTTTCCCTTATAAGGTAATCCAGATAATCCTTGAGTAAAATTAACCTGCCCTCTTTTCCCTTCTCTTTTAATTTTATCTTTAGCTTCTTATGAAATACACTTTCCTCTTCGTTAACCTCGTCTTCCTCTTCATCCAATTTAACCACCGATTTCTCTTTCCTTTTCTATCTTGTCCAATGCAGCCCTCACTTCAGGAAGCAGCTCGTATTCAAGTTCTAACTGGTGGAAACCTGGTCTGGGTCCACCTTTTCTTGTTGCTCGACAGATCCTTGGGTCGCCGATTGGAAAACCCCGTGGTTTTGAAAAAATGCCGTTTTTATCCAGTTTCCGAACCTCTTCCACTATCTCTCTTACTTTCTTCTCTTCTCCTTCCACCAATGCACCAAAACATGTCTCTTTTACTCTGATGCCCGCCGTGTACACATCTTCGCTAATCAAGGACAAAATCTTGCTCTTCACCTGCTCCGGTGTTATCGCAGAATCAGGCGCAATCAAAATTACTCTGGTCTCAATTCCCATTTTTCTCACCCTTTCGTTCTTTCTTCTTTACTTTAATAAAACTTTCTTTCCTAACTAAAGAAAAATTTTTCTAAAAAGTTTGTTGATGGGCCCGCGGAGATTTGAACTCCGGACCTCTCGGTTATCAGCCGAGCGCTCCAACCAGACTAAGCTACGAGCCCTCCTTTATTAATTTTTATCTTAAGATAAAATATTTTAAATTGTGAGTAACCAAAAAAAGATATACATAAAGGAGTATAAAATCGGCACGGACATAATGGTGGCAGTGTGTGATACGGAGTTGATAGGGAAAAGCTTTGAAGATAAAGGACTTTTCCTTGAGATTACCGAAAGTTTTTATAAAGGTAAAAAAGCAACCGAAAAAGAGGTAGTGGGTTTCTTAAAGCATGCAACTATTGCGAATTTGGTGGGTAAAAGAGCAATAAAATGCGCCATGGACAATAATTTTATCGAAGAAGCGAATGTGATTTTCGTGGCTGGCGTGCCCCATGCGCAGATAGTGAAAATCTAACTTTTTATTCGCTCTTTTCCTCCTTCATAACGGATAGAAATCGTTTTGTCACCGCATCCTCTGCTAGTTGCATGAGTATGTCCTTATCCTTTATCCCTTTGAAAATACCAAGAGGTAACTGAGCCGCAGCCATCGTAGCGTGTCCACCCGCTGAGCCCATTTCTCCAAATGCACGGACAAACGCATCGCCTATATTCACCCTTATATCTTTACTCCTCCCTGAAATGCATATCATATCCTCGCACAACCCTATCACAATAGCAGTCGTGATTCCTTCAAGATTAAGCAAATAATCCGCTGCTTGAGGGATAGCATCTCGGTTCGCCACTGCTCCCACACTTGTTATCAAATAACTCCCTTTTATCTTTTTGTGCTGTATCGCGCCACCCACTACGTTTAGCATTTCTGTTGACATAGGCGGCGTTTCTATTTGCTCCAAAAGGTCTTTATCCGCCTTTTCGTGCAGAAAAGCAGCGGCGAAAAAATCCGATGGGTACGTCTCCCGCTTAAAGCTACTCGTATCTGTTCTTATTCCTTGCAAAAGGGCAGTTGCTAACACTTTATCAACCGGTATATCCAGTACCTGCAGATACCTTGTCATTATCGTTGAAGTCGCACCGTTATCTGTTCGAACGTCAAAAAAATCTGCATACACTTTTCCCTTGTTATTCGCCGCATGATGGTCTATGATGATGTCCACATTACCCTCCGGTGGCGGAGGCAAGGGGTTGTTTGCACCCGGAACGGTAGCATCTATAAGCGCCAACTTTTCGTATTCCTTTAATTCATCCACACGCTCTATTCTCCTCATTTCTATCCCTAAGATATTTACAAAAGCTCGATTTATATGATGCCCTATTTCCCCTCGATACAATATATCGGCGGGTACATTCACGTGCCGTGCTATCTCCTTCAGTGCGAGAGCAGAGGCAATTGCATCAGAATCCGGGCTATCGTGGACAATAATTCCTAATTTCCCTTTATCTTTTATCTCTTCTATCATCGCGATCAATTTTTTCGCTTTCCGCAGAGCTTCTACTTTCTCCAGGGAGTTTATCGCCGCTCTTGCCGCTATATCGCGGATGGATAAAGTCACGTCAACGTCCAACTCCTTTAAATCCTCCTTATCCTTGGGTTCAATTCCACGCACTACTAAACGAGTCTGAGGTAACACCTCTTTTACATTTTTCGCCGCTTTTTTGTTCACTTCGCTGCCATTGCTCAAAATAAAAATCGCTTCCGGATCACCCTCACCTCTTACCTTTGTGATCACTTTGGGATCGCTTATATCACCAACAAAAGCAATGAAATCCTCATCCTTCAGCAATTCTACCTTCTTCTCATCCTTATCTACTATAACAACTTCAATCCCCCGTGCTTTCAGCTCTTTTGCCACAGCATAGCCAACTCTTCCACAGCCAAAAATTGCGTGCAGCACCCTCCCTATGCCTTTCCGCTCATGCTCTGTTTTGCTTTCTTCTGCGCTCATTTGTTCTGTTTTTATCCATTTTAATAAGATTTGTCTTTTAAGTTTTTCTATTTAAAAGACTTTTTCTTTTGATATACTTTCCCCCACCCACGCTTACTAAAAAAGTTATGAAGTACAGCGCGTGGGAACCGATTTACGAAGAGATATTGAAAGATTTTGGGTTTGAAAGGGAAAAAGACGAGGAAGCGGCAGGAATAGCGTATGAGATATTGAGAAGCAAAGGAAATAAAGGAGAGGATGTGAAAAGGGAGATTGAGCGGTTAATAAAAGGGAAAGAAGCGATAATATGTGGCAATGCGCCCTGCTTGGAGAATGACATAAGAGGAAAAAAGTTTGAGGCGGATACCTTCTCTTTTTCTCGTGATTTTGTTGTAATCGCAGCAGATGGGGCTACTTCTGTTCTTCTACGTAATGCGATAATACCTGATATCGTGGTGACTGACCTCGATGGGAACATCTCGGATATAATATACGCAAACAGACTGGGCTCGATAGGGGTTGTGCATGCACATGGGGACAACATAGAGATGCTGAAAAAAGTATTGCCTTCGTTAAATAAGAACGTGATATGCACAACGCAAAGCAAGCCGATGGGGCAGACACGCACTGTTTACAACTTCGGGGGTTTCACAGATGGTGATAGATGTGTGTTTCTGGCTAAGGAATTTGGTGCGAAAAGAATAGAGCTTTTAGGTTTTGATTTCGATGATAAAAACGTAAGTGAGAAAAAGAGAAAAAAATTGAAGTGGGCGAAGTGGCTGATTGGGGATATTCTGTAAAAGCCCGCGCCACCCCGCAACGGGGCATCCTTTTAAGTTTCATGCAGAAGAGGGACACTCTTGAAGAAAAATTGGGAATGTCCTAATCGGAGATAGTTAATGAAAAATAAAAAAATTCGTGCCATATCCAAAGGTGGTCAGCTAATCCCTCTAACATTGCAGGAGAAGTTCTTCTTTTAAACTCATTTATGAAGTTCCAATAGAATTGGAACAGTTGGACTGAGCACTCTAATCTCCATCTCCGTTTTGAGAAACATTTGGACTTTCGTACCAATCTACCATTCCTTTCTCATTCCGTTGAAATTCTCGATGTCTGTGGTTCTTATATCGCCGGGATCATGATTGCCGTATATTACCTTTTTCTCTTTGCCAATGACTGTTCTTTTCTCTCTAATCTTTACAAGCTGGCCATAATTGATACAGGAATCTGCGTAGTAATCTGGTAAAACATAGGTATAGTCATCGTTTCCATCGCTGAATATCTCTATTTTTGTGTGCGGAAATGGGTGGTCTGTTCTTTCAGATAGCT
>PIXU01000252.1 GCA_003601795.1 Candidatus Methanophagales archaeon | reverse complement strand
CCTTCAGTGAGCCGATGAACGAATCCACGTTGAATGATGAAACGATAATCGTTGAGAACAGCACTGGCAGCGCAATAGCGGGTGCTGTAACCTACGACTCCGCAACAAGAACCGTGACTTTTGACCCCACAGCCAATCTCGAATACAACGAGACCTATAATGTCACGATTACAATGGGTGTGGCAGACCTCGCGGGAAATAATATGGCTTCAAACCATACCTGGAACTTTACGACTTCGGCACCGCCTTCAACTACCGTAGCTATCGCAGATGTGAAAGCAGGACCTGGTGAAAGTGTCACTGTGCCAATAATGGTCAATTATGTGACGAACCTGAGCAGCGGAGAGATCAATGTTTCGTTTAACCAATCAGTTGTTCACGTAGCAGAAGTTACCGCAGGGGACATGAGCATAGGTGCATATAACATCAACAACGCTGCTGGCTGGGTGTATGTAAATGCATATAGCGTACAGGGGAAGAGTGGTGATGTAATCTTTGCAAATCTCAATCTTACTGCGGTAGGATACGAGACCGAGGTAAGTCCACTAAACATCACGGTTGTTGATGACCTGTTGATTGATACAGGTTACAATTATATCCCCTACAAACTAAGCAATGGTTCATTTACCGTAAAAGACGTAACTCCGCCAACGTATAACTGGATTGAAAAACCAACCAACGGTACAACCGGTGAAGACTTCTTAGTAAGCGTCTTCGTCACTGATAATGTCGGTATCACCAATCACACCATAACCGTAGATGGCACTGATTACCCTATGACAAAGAACGGCGACTACTACAATTATACGATACACGTTCCGTGGAACAGCACTGCAGACATCATCTACAACTGCACGTTTAAAGATGCCGAAGGAAACTCAAATACAACAGGGGATATTACGATGCATGTAACCGATAACGATAAGCCGACCATAATTAACGTAACCGGAGATACAAGCGCCACAACTGGAGAGAATGCATCAATCACTGCCACGTTCGCCGATAACATCGGCGTCACTTACGCAAAGATATTCTGGAGGCAAATAGGTGAATCATCATGGGAATCTGACAGCATCTCGAACAATACTGTGTACAACATCACTGCTGACGACGACGCGGTTGGGAACATATCTTACTATGTTGTGGTCAATGATACGGCTGGAAATGGACCTGTGGGCGACCCGAGTACTGATGGCTCTGTGGTATATAACATCACGGTGACAGACAACGATGCGCCAACCATAATTGCAGCGGTTCTATCTCGTGATACAATACTGAATGACAACGGCAGACCAAGAAAACTTGGTACCAATGTCTCTGTTCTCTCTGTTAACGTAACCGACAACGTGCGCAACCAGCCCAATTGGATTACAAGTTGTGTCGTTGACCTGTCCGAGCTCGGATTAGCAACCGATGCTAATTTAACCCATGAAAGTGGTGACTACGGATTGTGGAACGGGAGTATAGCTATTAAAGAAACGGAAGAAACCGGCGTTAACCGCACAAACACGTTGACCATCAACGTAACAGATGGAGAAGGCAACTTCAACACTTCCACTGTCTATTTAACAGTGCTCAGAAGAGGTGATGTGTACAGAGATAATGCCGTTAACATAATGGATACGCAATATATAGCAAGGTATAGAGCACATTTAGAGCCAGAATGGTCGAATCCACCGACTGTATTGGTTGGGGATGTTGTCGGAGTAGCCGGAGATCCTACGGGCGATGGCAAGGTGAACATAATGGATGCATTGTACATAGCCAAGTATAGAGCAAATTTAGAGGATGAGCCGTAGAGATGCCGAATAGTGACGGGATGCCCCACAGCTTGCTGTGGGGCTCTTTATTTTTTAAAAATATGAACGAATCAGGAAGAACAAAACTAGTTTGGATGAGCGTACTTATTATACCTCTATTAATATTACCAGCGTCTGCACAAGAAGCTTTTGTTAGCATTGCTGAGGTTGATGCTGAGCATGGTTCCACGGTTGAAGTACCTTTAATGGTTACAAATGTGACGAATCTTGGAGGCGGTGAGTTTAATATTACATACGATCCATCGGTCGTTTACGTGGCGAGTGTTACCGCAGGAAACATGAGTTTAGATGCTTATAACATCAATAATGTTGCTGGCTGGGTGTATATAAACGCACATAGTATATCAGGACTGAGCGGCAATGTAGCCTTTGCATATATTCGTTTTACTGCAGTAGGAGACGAGGCCGAGGTAAGCCCATTGAACATCACTGTTGTTGATGACCTGTTGATTGACACGGGTTACAATTATATCCCGTACATCGTAACCAACGGAACATTCACCATTAAACCATCCGCTGAACAACTCACACCAACACCTGCTCCATCACTTGGAGGCGGTGGTGGTGGCGGCGGCGGAGGCGGAGGTTATGTGCCCACCATACCAACGCCAACAGAAAAGCAGACAGCAGTGGAAGGGGTGGCAGTAACACCAGCGCCTGCTACGCCTGCCCCGACCATTACGCCACCCGCAACAGCGCCTATTCCAGCGCCCACACCCGCACCTGTTCCCGGACTTCCACCTTTGTTCTTGATATTGATTGTCACAGCGGTTATTGTTATTGCGGGCATAATTATTATAGTGTTGAGGAGGAAATAGAAGCGAGATAGAAGAAACAAGTTTATGCGCCTCATGCATCTTATAGTTTTTTTTCTAATATTGCTCCAAAATATTTCATTTGATTTCATTAAAAATTGAATTTATGCCAACATTTAAGTAAAAATAAAAGCCATCGAAATTTGAAATTGGAATGAAAAATGAATGTGTGATGAAAGCTATAAGTAATCTTACAGACCTGGTGGGGCTTGCAAGCCTTATAGGTTTCACTTCTGTTATTATATTAATCTCCATCCTGTCTCAGGGAGCGATAATTTATTATTACGAACCAAACAAGTTTATCTGGATTTTAGAAGTATTTCTGGGAACTTATGGCATTATAATAGGAATCCGGAGAATTAGAGCATGTTTACAGGTTGAGAGGCACCCTCACGAAAGCTAAATTTTATTCACACTAAAATGTGTCAACTGACTATTATCCGGAAGGCAATGGAATAAAGATTTTCTGCAACGGCTCGTTAATACCACTAGGGCGAATCTTACAATAGGCGATAGTTATGCAATAAGAAGCAGAATTGTAAACGATGGAGGCTTTAATGAGACGGTAGATGTAACGATAAAGGTTACAAATGGAACTGGTATTGCTGTATTCCAAGAGAGTTTCTCCAAAATAGTGAATGTAGGTGGCTACAAAGACGCCTATAGAACATGGGACACCTCTGGACTTCCACCAGG
>PIXU01000251.1 GCA_003601795.1 Candidatus Methanophagales archaeon | reverse complement strand
TTTATTACGACTGGATACCCGCAATAAGATTGGAGTAAATTAGAGGAGAGGGTTCCGGTGTATGTAGTTATTCCTGTTTTGCCAATAATTTTTATCCAAACGGATAACATATAAAAATCGAAAAACTTTTATATATCATTCTCCTACCATAAAAATCAGGTAATGTACCCGACTACGCCCGATGTGCAAAAAGAGGATAAAAAGGGAGGCGAGGAGAAGTGGTAATACCTGGATTTGAAGCTGTATTTGCAATTGCGGGATTGTTAGCTGTGACTTATTTGATTAGAAGGTGGAAGCTAACAAGAAGGAGGTAAAGAATGGATAACGAAAAGAAAATAGGTATTCCTGGACTTGCTATCTTTTGTGTTGGGTTAGGATTGCTATTTTTTGTGTTTTATCTCGCCTATCAGTTGTTTCAAGACCCAACTGTGTTGACCTTCGTTAAGACTTCACCCGCGGGAGGGAAGGGGAGATATTCAACCAGTTGTTCGCCAACATAATATTAGTTGCAATATCTCTTGTTGCACTTGCAATAATGGGTGGAGCAGCAGGAAAGATAGCATCTAAGGGGATCGAACTTTTCAAAAGCAGGAAAAGTTGAATAAAGAGGTAATGGAAAATAAAAAGAAAAATGCGGGATAAAATCATTTCGAAAATATTGGCAATCTTGGTCGTGGTGGTGATAATCATAAGTTGCATAGCGCTATGTATTGCCGATAATCATTCAACAAACAACGCATCACCATATCGAACTGAAGCGTTTAACACAGCAACGATACCAGCGCCTTCGCCTTTTTATGCAAAGCAATTTTTATTAGATGCTAATGCACATACTCACGCGCGTTTCCATTATCCTAAACAGTTTGATCATGAAGTGCCAACGCATGAAGACGGGTTTTTCGATCCACTTTTTGCCGAGAATGAGGATTTCAATTACACAGAAGATCCCTTTAGAATATTTCCAGATGAAAACCTATATCCTCCGTTCCCTATTGTTTCAACAGAAAATACTTCGCAACAAACATTAGAAAAGTTAGAGCAAAATGCTTCAATCTCAAATGTTTCCCTATCATCGAATACGTATTATGTTAACCCTGGAGAATCAATACAAGCAGCAGTGGATGCCGCAGCCCCTGGCGATACCATCATAGTTAGGGATGGCACGTATACTCAAAATGTTAATGTTTACAAAAATCATTTGACAATAAAGTCTGAGAATGGGGCTGACGAAACGATTGTTCGAGCAGCAAACACAAGTGATCATGTTTTTGAGGTAACTGCTGATTATGTAAACATAAGTGGGTTTACAGTAAAAGGGGCGAATGAATCGTGGAGTGCGGGGATATATATAGGGTATGCTGATTATTGTAGCATTTCTAATAACAACGCTTCAAATAACTATTATGGAATTCTTCTCTATTGTTCTAACTTCAATACCATAACTAGGAACACCGCCAATTCAAACAAATATTTTGGCATTTACTTATTCGCTTCTGGTAGTAACACATTAAAAAGCAATATCGCTAACTCGAACAAATATGGCATCTGTTTGGTTGTTTCGAGCAGCAATACTTTGACGGACAATAACGTATCGAAAAACGAAAGGGGTATCCATGTTAGTCAATCAAGCGATAACACGTTGACAGATAATAACATTATCTCAAACAAATACTATGGCATCATACTGCAAGTTAGCTCGACTAACAACACACTTAAGGACAATACTTTTACGCATGACGGTCTCTTTGTCAGTAATTCCTACAAAAACACTGTAGAAGAAAATACTGTAAATGGTAAGCCTCTCGTTTATCTCGAAGGTGCAGCAGATTATACGATTGCCAATACAAATGTTGGACAAGTTATACTTGTTAATTGCACTAATATAACAGTAAAAAATCTTAATTTGTCCAATACTTGTTGCGGAGTTGAACTTTATAAAACTAACAACAGCAATATTATAGACAATATCGCCAACTCTAACAACTATTGTGGCATTAACTTGGGTTATTTATCCAATAACAATGAAATTGATAACAATAAAATATCGAATAACTACTACGGAATTCAACTTAGCTTGAACCAACATAACCTGCTCAAGAATAACATTATTAAATCGAACCATTACGGCATTGAACTATGGGTTGGTTCTTTCAATAACATTGTAATGAATAATACCGTTAACTCGAACGGTCGATACGGCATATATCTAAAACATAGCAGGGGCAACAATATTATTACAAATAATACTTGTAGCACGAACAGTTGGGCGGGCATACGCTTGGAGTCTTCTAATAACAATACAATAGGCAATAACACCGCTTCTCAAAGTGGCTGTGGATTTCAGTTATGTTCTTCCTCGGATAATACTCTGACTAATAACAAAGCCTCAAATAACTCTGGAGGCTTCATTTTATACAGCTATTCAAACAATAATACCCTCAACAACAACAATGCCTCGTACAATAGAGATAAAGGAATTCGCTTGACTTCCTCCTCAAACAACCTTCTTACCAATAACACAGCTTCAAACAACACCTACGGCATCTGGTTGCTTTCTTCAAGCAACAATAACAAACTTACGAATAACACCGCCTCAAATAATAGTTACGGTATCCTCCTTTACTCTTCCAGCAATAACACTCTCTTGGATAATACCGCCAGTTCAAACAGCGATGATGGTCTTCTCCTCTATCAGTATTCAAAATACAACACCATTACAAGAAATATTGCCTGCAACAACACCGATATCGGCATTCATTTATGGTATTCTTCAAACAACAACACAATTACAGACAATAATGTAAATTCGAACGGCTACGTCGGCATCCATCTTTGTTATTATTCAAATTATAACACAATTACCGGCAACAATGCATCAATCAATAGCCATGGTATTTCCCTCGAATCTTCGAACAACAATATGCTCATAAACAACAATGCATCGAACAACCGCTACGACGGCATCGCGTTGTATGGTTCACATAACAACATCTTAACCAACAACACCGCTAACTCAAACAATTGCGGCATTATTGTGGAGGGTTGCAGTAACAATAAGCTTACGAAAAATATCGCAAACATGAACACCCACTGGGGTATCACAGTGGCGACCGACTCGAACTGCACCATCATCAATAACAACACAGTGTTGAATAACGCATGCGGTATCTATTTCTTTGAAACGAGCAACAACACACTGACGAACAACACAATGTCGGGAAATGATTACAACTTTGGTGTTTATGGAGATAGTTTTTCTCACTTTATCCATAACATAGATACGAGCAATAAGGTAGATGGAAAAACAGTCTATTACTGGATTGGCCGAAAAGATCAGCAGGTACCAAACGATGCTGGATTTGTGGGAATTGTAAACTCCGCGAATATAACAGTGAGAGATTTAACCTTAGCGAATAATTCTGCAGGAGTGTTGATCGCCAATTCGAGCAATTCAACGATAGAAAATGTCAATGCCTCGAACAACTTCTACGGTATCCAGTTAATTGATTCGGGCAGCAACATCTTAACCAACAACAC
>PIXU01000250.1 GCA_003601795.1 Candidatus Methanophagales archaeon | reverse complement strand
TTGTAAATTTCCATTCAATTTTCTCTTTTCGCCGATTCCTTTCCTTTTCCCAGGCTGCCAGTTCTTTTGTCAAGAACTCCATATTTTTCATTCTTCTTCCAGTGCATTCAGTGTCCATGACATTAATTTCGATTTCAGCGACATTGAGCCAACTTCCATGTTTTGGAGTATAGTGAAATTCAATTTTCTGGAGAACTCTTTCAGCCTCTTTTTCATCGAAAGTTTCGTAAAGTGATTTCTCGGAGTGAGTATTCAGGTTGTCCAGGACAATCCTCAACATTTCTGCATCACAGTATTCGAAGTCTACTAAATCTCTAATGTAATGTGCAAAATCCTCTTTTGTCCTCCTTTCCGTTACCTCCACCACTCTTTTCCCAGCCTTTGGCTCAACGGCAAGAAAAATATTGGCTTTACCGTTTCTCTTGTATTCGTAGTCATATTTTTCAGGGCTACCTGGTTTCATGGGAATTGTCGCTCTGGAATCCTCAAGCAATTGTTTTGGTTTTTCATCCATTCCGATAACCGGGCACTTTGGATTATAAGGCTCCGCATACAAGTCTAAAACATCATACATTCTTTCTACAAACTCTGAATCCATTTCCCGAATGCACCACATTCTTTTTAGCCAGGGTTTTGTGTTGTTTTTTTTTTAAATCAGCCGAATAGATTCGCGGGTTATTGTTTCAAAACCCTTTCTCGTTCTCAGTTCTTCTTGAAGAAGCTCCAATGTCCATTTTTTTCTACCCTCTGGTGGTGCAGTACAGGCAAGAGCTGCAATTTCTGTTTCATGCTTTATCTCATACTTTTTCGGCTGCCCGGGCCTCGGCTTGTCTTTTAGCGCAGATTCTAAGCCTTCCTCTATGTATCTCTTCTTTATTCTCCAGACCGTTTGTCTGTGAGTAGAAAGTATTTCCGCAATCCTTGTGTCCTTTTCACCTTTATTTGCCACCAAGAGAATATTGGCATGCAATATTTCTCGTGCTTTCTTAGTCCCCTTTTTTATGAACTCGCTCAAAAACTTGACTTCATCTTCTTTGAGTTGTATCCCTAAGCTTTTCATGCGATACTGTAAGAGTGTCAAGTATATAAATATGTAACATAACTAAGTTGCTGAAACACTAGAAGAAGCAAGGAGTATAGAAATGGAATCCGTAGGATTATCTCTCATGGCATCAATTGATAAGTATAAAGAAGTTGTCAAAAATAACTATGAGTTAATAGATAAAAGAGATAAGGTTTTAAGTTTTAAGAGAAGAGAGCTTTATACCCGCGCCCAAATTGCGTATATCTTCAAAGAAGGAAGGATAGGAAACTTTAGCACACTCTGCTCCTTCTATAACTGTTTCCCCACTGGCTGAAAGAGCAGCAATACTCAAAGCCATTGCCAATCTATGGTCACCATGCGAATGTACCTTTGCTGCTTTTAACTCTCTCCCTTTACTACCTTCTATCAACAGCCCGTCTTCCTTCTCTTCTATCCTCGCACCCATCCTCCTCAACTCCTCTGTCAGAAAACGCAATCTATCCGTCTCTTTATATCTCAGATGAGCAACGCCTGTTATTTCAGTAGTTCCTTCAGCCACAGCGCCTAATACCGCGATTGTGGGTACCAGGTCCGGGTTCTCTCGCATATTCACTCGTATACCCCTCAGTCCAGTTCCTTTTGCTCCTTTTACTTCTACTATGCCTCTTTCTTCATCCCATCTTATATCCGCTCCCACATCATTCAATATGCCCACTATTCTGGAATCGCCCTGTGCAGAAGGGAACAAATTGCTTACTTTTAATTCAGAATCCGTAAGCGCAGCGGCTGCCAATAGATAGGACGAAGATGAAAAATCACCGGGAACGGTAAACTCTCGTAACTCGTATCTTTTCCCCCCTTCTACTTGAAAAGAATAATGACTATCATGTACGTGAGAAAAAGGGACTTCCACCCCTGCCTTCTCTAATATCTCGGCTGTCATTATCATATAAGGCACTGAGGTAAGATTTCTCGCGACAATATGAGAATTTTTCTCTGCAAGAGGGCATGCAATAAGCAAAGCGGAGATGAATTGGGAGCTGACGGACGCATCCAGGGCTGTTTCGCCACCTTTTAGCCTGCCCTTTACCACTATTGGCGCGGTTCCATCTCCTTTTGTTGAAAAAGCCTCTGAGCCGAGGTCATTCAGGGCTACCAGCAAAGGCGAATTGGGGCGCTTCCTTAAAGATGAATCACCAGTTAGAACCGTTGCGCCATCGCATAGAGATGAAATAGCAGTGAAAAATCTTAAAGTAGTGCCTGAGTTTGCGGCGTTTATCACGTCTTCGGGTGTTCTCGGTTTTCCTTCTGTGCCTTCTATCGTTATTTTTCTCGATTTCTCATCGTATTCTACAACGGCACCCAAGCATTTTGCGGCGTTAAGTGTGGCGGTTGTATCTTCAGAGATAAGCGGATAAAAAATGTTGCTTTTTTTTCCCAACGAAGCTATTGCAATAGCTCTATGCGTGTAGCTTTTAGAGGGCGGCGCAATTATCCCTCCTTTTATCTTCGATCTTCGCACTATTGCGTTCATGCCATGCGTCACTTTTTCTTTACATATGTTCCATTGATAATTAATTAAATGATGGACATATTCTTGCCATTGCTATTACTCTTTGCTTTTTCAATGCTTGGCGTGCTGTTAGGCACGATAACAGGGCTTGTTCCCGGCTTTCACCCCAATAACGTCGCATTTATCCTTCTCTCCATCTCTCCTGTGATATTAGCGAAGCTGCACTTTTTAACCGCTTTTGTGCCTTCTGAAACCATATTTGTCCTTGTTGCTTCTACCATACTTGCTGCGTCGGTAGCGCACACCTTCTTGAGTTTTATACCTGCAGCATTCGTAGGCGCCCCAGAAGGTGACACTGCACTTTGTTTGTTGCCCGCACATCGCTTGCTTTTAGAAGGCAGAGCCTACGAAGCAACTGTTCTTTCTGCGGTAGGCAGTTTTGGCGCTGTTATTTTCTCTTTTCTTTTCCTCATCCCCTTCTATTTCGTTTTTTCACCTTTTCGATTCTACGAAATTATTCAAAGCCGCATGCTTTACATCCTCATTGGAATATCTGCGTTACTCATTCTCACAGAGAGTTTCAGTGAAAGAATGGAAGTATATCAGGCAATTCTTCTTTCTTCCTTTGTATTTCTACTATCCGGATTGTTTGGCTATCTGATACTGAATATGCCGGCGCACTCACCATTCTTCTTTCGTTCTACCATGCTTTTTCCCGCACTTACCGGTTTATTCGGACTCTCAACCATCTTATTTTCGCTGCTTTACACACCTGAGATACCAGAGCAAAGGATAGAGGAGCCAGAGATAGAGAAAGGGGAAACTGTAAAATCCGTTATCTCAGGCTCTGCTTTTGGCTCTTTGGTTAGCTTCCTTCCGGGCATCACTTCTGCACATGCAACCGTGATGGCGATGCTTGCAAGAAGGAACAGACAGCCAGAACAGGTAATCACGACTTTAAGCGGTGTTAACACTTCGAATGTTATTTTCTGCCTGGCAACGCTATTTCTTATTTTTCGAGCAAGAAGTGGAGCAACAATGGCAATAAGCCGATTCTTAGAAGTTTCATCATGGGAAGTGCTCATTCCGCCTTCGACATTGATGTACCTGCTGATAGTGGTGTTAATTGCATCTGCATGCTCTTTCTTCATCACGAAATATACGGGAAAGCAATTCTCACGGCTATTCGTGAAAATGCCGTATCGAAAGATGCTTATATCTATTGCAGTTTTCCTTTCCGTGCTGGTTTTCCTTTTTTCTGGTGCTTTAGGCTTGTTGGTTCTGCTCGTAGCGGCTTGTATAGGTGTTATCCCTATCTATTTCGGCGTACGGCGAAGTAATTGCATGGGTGTGTTGTTACTACCGGTAATCGTGAGGTTTTGGCAATTATACTGAATTTAAATCGACACTACAATTGTTTTATCAACTTCCCCCGCTCAAAAAGTGTTGAATAGCATTCAGCTTACCTTAAACTTCTTTATGTAATCGTAAATAATTATTTTACTTACTTACTTATGAAAGAGGAGATGGTAGAAGGAATAACATCAGGGGAGATGGCAGCCTTGGATGAGAATTGCAAATTCTTCGGACTTTCTCCTTTACAACTGATGGAAAACGCAGGCGCTGGGATTGCAAACGAGATAAAAAAGAGGTTTGAAAGGGAAGAAGAAAAGGTAAAAATTACGATAATAGCAGGAAAAGGCAATAACGGCGGCGATGCTTTCGCGGCTGCAAGACATTTGCATGGCTTTGATGTGGAAATACTTTTAATAGGTCGTTCAAAAGACCTGAGAACAGAAGAAGCACGTAGAAACTGGCGAATTTTAAAAGCGAGCGGATATGAAATTAAGGAAATAACCGATTCTTCGGAGCTTAAAGCAAGAGAAACAGCACTCTTTGCCGATTCAGAGGTAATAATGGATGCAATTTTCGGCACTGGCGTGAGAGGAAAAATAAGAGAACCGGAGGCAACTGCAATAGATTTGATAAACCTGGCAAAAGATGCATTTATCGTTGCAGTGGACATTCCTTCCGGGCTGGACCCCGATACAGGGGAAGCGGAAAAAGCCGTTCGGGCAAATCTCACTGTCACATTTCATAAACCCAAAAAAGGCTTGCTAAAAAGAGATGCTAAGAAATACGTTGGTGAATTGGTGGTTGCAAATATAGGCATTCCCGACACTATGGAGAAGTTAGCAGGCCCTGGAGATATAAGGATGGTGGAGAAGAGAAAACCAGGCAGTCATAAAGGAGATAATGGACGTGTATTGATCGTAGGAGGAGGTCCCTTTTTTGGTGCGCCCACTTTAGCCGCTCTTGGAGCCCTCCGCGCTGGTGCGGACTGGGTGACAATAGCGGCACCCAAGAGCGTTTCCTCTGTTATCTCTTCATTATCGCCCAATTTGATTGTTCAACCTCTTAATTCGGAGATATTGGTAGAGGAAGACGTGCCAGAGGTATTAAGTTTGATAAAAAAGCATGATGTAGTGGTGATCGGTATGGGACTTGGTGAGGCAGAAGAAACGAAAAGAGCAACGAAATTAATAATTGAAGATGATGCGAGCAAGCGCGTGGTAGTGGATGCAGATGGGTTCTATGGATTGCATCTGCCCATTCAAACTTTAAAAAATAAGCTCGTTATCATAACCCCACATGCAGGCGAATTCTCGAAGATGGAATTAGGGGTGAAAAGCAAAGAGAGAAGAGTAAAAGTGCCCCCAGAGGATATGATGGAAGAACGGATAAATTTTGTGAAGGATTTTTCGAAGCTAAATAAAATTGTTACTTTGATGAAAGGTCCCACCGATATTATATCAGATGGCACTCGTGTGAAGATAAACAGGAAGGGAAATGCAGGAATGACGGTTGGCGGCACGGGAGATGTGCTGGCGGGTATAACTGGCGCTTTCTTTGCTATCGCGGATGACCCTTTCAAAGTGGCAACTGCTGCTGCTTTCGTAAATGGTGCTGCGGGAGATTTAGCATTTGAAGAGAAGGGCTACGGTTTGCTTGCTACGGATGTGATGGAAAACATACCAAAGATTATAAAAAATTTCAAGTAAGACGAAATGAACGAAAATCTTAAAGAGAGGATAATGGAAAAGATTGAGACTTTAATTGAGCGAGTTGAGTTCATCGAGGAGCACCTATCGAAAGAGATATTGCAGGATAGGATATTGCGGAAAGCGATTTATAAGGAATTTCAAGAAGCTGTGGAAGCTTTATCAGACGTATGTGCAATGGTTAGAAGAGGACTGAATTCATCGGCAAAAGATGATTACAGCAATATTGATTTTCTGGTAGAAAAAGACATTTTGGAAGAAAGAATGGGGCTAAAATTAAAAGAAGCAAATGGGTTAAGAAATAGACTAATTCATGGATATAATGGTGTAAACGATGAAACAGCATGTTATGCAATAAAAGAATTGATAGGAGATCTAAGGGCTTTTTCGCTGGTGATGTTAGAATGGATAAGAAACTGAAAGAGCACCTCTTGGAAGTGTTAAAGGATCTAATGCCATACGTTAAGGGGATATTGGTTTATGGATCCCTTGTTAAGGGATATGCGGATAAGGATTCGGATATTGATATATGTGTGATACAAAAGGGGGGCGTAGATTTGAATGATTTATACGAGAGGATTCTGGAGATTTCGGCAAATGAAAGATACGATGTGGTGGTTTTTAATGCGATACCCTGGTATCTACGAGGAGAAATTCTGGAAAATAACGAGATTATCTATGCAGAGGATGTGGACGAACTGGATTTTTGGTTATATAAGCAATTAAAGATTTGGAACGAGATGAAAAGAAGACAAAGATTAATGTCTGTTGAGGATTTAATTGATAGAGTTTCAAGAAGTCAGGATTAAATCTAATAGCGTTTTTCTATCCACTTCTGCTCGCGTTCTCCATCCGATATACAATACCTTATCCTCTTCACCCAGATACCCCTGAGAGATATATCTGTCTATAGCGAAGTAAATTCTACGTTTAGGAAATTTGTCGGCTAAAAAATCCTCTATTTCCTTACGCGGTGCTTTTCCTTGCTTCGATATGATATAAGCCAAAGTAGCAGACAGTATTGCTACGTCATCGATTCTCGCACCAGAAGCTTTTTCAATTAAATAGTCTTTGAGCACAATCATAAACCTGTCGCGCTCTGCTTTTTCTTTTTCTTCTCCTTCTCCTATTCCTGTTCCTCCTCCTTCGCTTATCCTCTTTACTTCCATTCCGAATTTATCGAGAGCCGAATTTAAAACACCGAGTACATCCAGGTAATTATCCCCCAATGCCTTTTTAAGCTCCCAACCTTTAACCCCCGGGACCCTGTGCCTTCTGAAGAATAACAACTGGGCTGCCTTCTTTACCTTCTTTTCTGTTCTTGTCCTCAATTCCTCTTCTGTCTCTGTCTCTGATTCCTCTTCCATCTTAGCCAATCCTCATAGCTTAAAGAAATTGGAATAGACTTTGCATCTCCTGTGTTTGTTTTTCCATTAGCATTACGCGGAGAAATAAAAACTTTTTCTTCTAAGGGATTTATATCAAGCTCGGCTTTTCCTTCGCTTACCAGGAAACTCGTCAGATAAGCCTTTTTAATACTGTCTTCAAATTTATCTTCATAAATAAACTCGTGATATTCGATTCTGCCTCGTGCCCCAAGCTCTTTTGAAACTTCTCTTAGTAAGTCTTCAAATTCAGTCATGGATAAGATGTTCAAATCTATTAAATCCTCGATGCCGAACGTAAATGTTTCTGGTGTTGATGGAAGCGGAAAATCTTCTTTTCTCTTACAGAAGGCGTTCCAGTAATCCAGTCCTTCTTTCAGCCTCTTTGGGGTGATTCTATCCAACGATATAATTGGATGCCAAGATTTGAAGAACGCGTTGGCTAACTGAGCTGAGTCCAGCATTTTTAGTTTGAGTTCCATTAACACCGGGTCTATATAGAATGAGGAGGAGCGATCTCTTATCCACTTACCCTGCAATTCGATTATCTTCGCCAATTCGGATATCGCCTCTGCGTCTATAAGAAGGTCGTCTAAGGACTTCCATTTTTTAAGGTATTGTTTCAGCGTACCAAGGTACCTTTTTACGTTCAGGTCAAAAGGGTCTGTGCTTTCTTTTTGTATGGTCCGGCAAAAGTTTATCAGTTGAAACAGCTCGTCGGTTTTCATCGGGTTTATTGAAAATTAAAATTCAATTTTATATAATCTTTTTGCCAAACATCTGGGTCAATCGAACTCGGTCGCGTAAAAGGCGAATGAAAGGCTGACACAAGGGTCCTTGAGTGGGCGACGGAAGCATAAAGCAATCGAATTGACAGGGCGGGTAACTTGGGCTATTATCTACCCAAGTTCTTTGCACAATGAATGGATGCTCCCGAGCTCAAAACTCTTTTCAGTGACACGCTCAGATTGGTTAAAAAGGAATATTTCCTGGATTATAATCATGTTATCGCAATGCCCAAGAAATATTTTTATCAAAATTGATGCTAATCTGACATTGTCAAAAATTCCCAAAAGGGATAAAGGTATATCTTGTCCATATTTTCATATTTTGTATGCACACATAAATTACTTTGCATTACCATCACCTCCCTTGAACTCTGAATAGATGTTGAGATATTCCTTCACAGTGAAAGAGCTCATTTCAAGAGTTCTCGCGATTTCTTCGACACTCATATTCCTGTCCGCGAGCATGCGGACTTTATTAAAAGCTCTGATATACCTGTCACAGGCTTCCTCTGAGTGTTTTGTCCT
>PIXU01000249.1 GCA_003601795.1 Candidatus Methanophagales archaeon | reverse complement strand
TATCGCCATTGTCCGTGCAGATGCCAGAAAAGGCGGTTCAGAAGTCGATTGATGGTCTAACTAAGCTTTGTAAATTTGCGGCTGAACGTGGATTAAGAATAGCAGTAGAGAATTTGACATCTGTGAATATGATGCTGGGAAGGTATCCCGATGAACTTATTCAAATAGTGCGAAGTGTGCATATGGACAATATTGGGATATGTCTTGACGTTGCACATGCAAATACGACACGAACGCTGGACGATTTTTTAAATATTAAGGCGAAGGCAGAGGACGTGGATATAATACATATACATGCAAGCGATAACTTCGGAACAGACGATTTGCATTTGCCACCGGGAAAAGGCAATCTGGATTGGAAGAAGGTGTTAAACGGGATTAATGATTATGAGTATGAGGGGATAATGGTGATGGAATTATATACAATAGAGGACGGGATGGAGAGTTTGGAGTTTATCCACAATTTTTAATTAATTAATTAAAATTAAAAATAAAAACGTAAATGAGCGTATGGGATGAGCTGAAGTTCGGAGAAAGGACATTTCTTCCCAAGGTGCGGAAATTAGAGGAGCTGAAGGAGGTCGTGTTTGATAAGAGCTTTTTAAAGCACGCAAACATGGATATGGATGTATATTTCATGTTCAGGGAAGTATCGAAGGACAAGGAGGACGAGAAGAGGATTAAGGATAAGGGATTAAGATACGACATCACCATTATCCCTCCGAAAAAGCTCGGCTTGGAGTTTGTTAAGACCGCAGGGCACTATCATCCTTTTCTACCGGGTTCAAAGATAACCTATCCTGAGGTGTATGAAGTATTGGAAGGCGAAGCGCATTACCTTTTACAGCACATGGAGAAGGAAGGTGCTACGGAGAAAATAACAGACGTAGTGGTAGTAAAGGCAAGGAAAGGAGATAAAGTCATAATTCCTCCTAATTACGGGCACGTTACGATAAATCCCTCTGAAGTGGTTTTAAAGATGGCAAACTGGGTTGCAAGCGCATTCTCCTCGGTATACGAGCCGATGAGGAGGAGAGGCGGGGCGGCTTATTTTGAGCTGACAAATGGCGAGTTTGTAAAGAACGAGAGGTATGAGGAGGTGCCGGATATAAGATTCTTGAAGCCATCGGATGTAGAAAGGGAAGTTGGGCTAAGCTTAAGTAAAGAAGTGGAAATATATGAGCTGATTAAAGAACCCGAAAAACTTGCGTTCCTTACGGATCCAAAACTTTACTTAAAAAATAAATTATTGACACAATGAAGAAAGAAGAAATCCTGATAGAAGCGCTGCCATATATTCGCAAATTCTACGGCTCGAAGATGGTGATAAAGATAGGCGGGCATGCGTTAGTAGATGAGAGTATTATGGATAACATCACGCGAGATGTGGTACTGCTCAGATTTGTCGGGATAAACCCGATAATCGTGCATGGCGGTGGTCCAGAGATAACGAAGTTGATGGAGAAGTTAGGTAAGAAGCCTGTATTTATTGGCGGGCTCCGCATCACCGATGACGAAACAATGGAAATAGCGAGGATGGTGCTTGTAGGCAGCGTTAATGAGCGCATAGTCTCGCTTATTGGGAAGCATGGAGGGAAGGGAATCGGATTGTCTGGGAACGATGGAAAGCTAATAGTGGCAAAAAAGCTTAGAAAGCAGAAAGTTGGAATTGATGGCGAAGAAAAAGAAGTTGACCTCGGCTGGGTGGGAGAAATAGAAGAAGTAAATGCGGAGATAATAAACATAACCGCTGAGAAAGGGTATATACCTGTAATATCACCAATCGCAATGGATAATGCGGGCAACAGCCTAAACGTGAATGCCGATTTGGTTGCTGGCGAGATAGCGTATGCGATAAAAGCAAAAAAACTGATTTTGCTCACCGATGTTCCGGGATTACTGCGAAATCTCGCTGATCATTCTACTTTGATCACTAAGGCGACAACCACGGAGATAAAAGCGTTTATCGCAAATAGAGTTATCGGTGAAGGGATGCTCCCCAAAGCAAAAGCGAGTTTAAAAGCCGCCTCTGGCGGCGTCACCTCTCATATACTCGATGGACGCGAACCCCATTCCATTTTGCTTGAGTTGTTTACCGATAAAGGAATTGGCACGATGATCACGGAAACTCAAAACCATAAATCCTAATTTTGCTGGCGAGTTTGGGGCACAAGGATTTCGCTACCTTTGTTATTTGCATTGGAATACATCACAGAGGCGCGTAACCGTTTTTCATCCAGAAAGGCTTTTGTATCCGCAGCGAGCTCTTTTGCCCTCTTCTCTCCTTCTACTATTGCATACGTTGCAGGACCAAAAGAGGACATCCCGTGCCCTAACGCACGGGGTTCAAAGAAACTGAAAAGTTCCCTTATTATATCATGCTGAAGCTCTACCTCCTTTTTCTTAAACCCCAGCTTTTGCAACATGGTTAAGCTCGCGGCAAACGTAAGTATGTCTTTCTCAAGTACCGCGGGCAAGATCCGCATAAGCACTATCCTGCATATTCTCTCTACTTCTTCGCTTTTTATCGGACAATACCGCTTGAAAATTTCTACTTCTTCGAGTCCATGCGCGCCCCTCTTCACCTCTGGTATCGCAACGACAAAGAACCAGTTCTCAGGCAGTGGATGCTGAAAGAGAATTGGAGGTGGGGGAACCTTTGATGCGGAAGAAGGAAGAAAACTCGTTTTTGTTCTTGTTTCCTTTTCGGCTTCATATTCTCGAAATACATGACCACCATCTAAAATGAACCCTCCTTTAGCAAAAGCAGCCGTACCTATCCCTGAAGTACCACCTCTTCCCACCAGTTTTGCTAATTCCACCACGCTATAAATCCTGTTTTCCAGCACAGATATTGCTTTTGCTACACTTAATGAGAGCTGTGTCTGAGAGCCCAGACCCACATGGGCTGGCAACTTTCTCAATATCTTTACACGGTAATTCCTCTTCAGCCCCGGCTCTATTCTACTTCTTATCCGTTCGAATATGTGAGCAACTTCTTTTGTGTTCGCTTCTTCCTCCACAGGTTTATCAGCTGCCGAAACCTCTATTTTCAAAGAGGGTTTATTTAATGCCACCCCTATCCCACCATCTACTCTTCCAAGCTTCCCGTTCAGGTCTATAAGAGCGAAGTGAAGTCTGCTCGGAGAAGTTATAAGGACATTCATCTCATCAAAATTTTTTTATTTCGTTTTTCTTAATTAAAACTTCAAGAGCGAAATAAAGATGCAAAGTGATATAGAAGACCAGATAAAAGAAGCAATAGACATAATAAAAAGGGGCGGTACGGTGATTTATCCCACTGAAACGGTCTATGGATTAGGTGCTGATGCGTTATCCGAAAAAGCGGTGCAGAGAGTATATAAAATAAAAGAGAGAGATTTTTCACAACCCATCTCCATTGCGGTTTCTTCCTTCGGGATGCTGCACAAAGTTGCTTATATAGATTCCGAAAGATCAAAAATCCTGACCGAACTGCTACCAGGGCCTGTTACGGTCTTGCTGAGGAAAAAAGACATTGTTTCTGAGGTCTTAACTGCCGCATCTGACATAGTCGGCGTAAGATTCCCTGACAATGAAATTGCCATCCGGATAATAAAAGAAACGGGACCTATAACCGCAACAAGCGCAAATGTATCTGGCATAAATCCGCCGACTTGCGTGGAGGAAGTGGAAATAAAAGCAGATATTATTATAAATGGAGGTAAGTGTAAATATAGTATGCCGTCCACCGTAGTGGATATGTCGGCGTGGGCAGATGAAGAAGAGGCGATAAAGATAAAGGAAAAAATAAAAAGAAGAGGAGCATGTTATGACAGAGTACTGCACATCCTGCGGAGTAAAATTGCTGCAGAAGGGCTTCACGGTTTTCCCGTGCCCTAACTGCGGAGAAGTCGAGATAAGTAGATGCGCGAAATGCCGGAAGCAGAGTAATTTATACCGGTGTGAGAAATGTGGTTTTGTAGGACCATAAAGTAAAAAATGAGATGGCAAGGTAAGTCGAAGCGGAAATATACCGGGGGAAGACTCCACCTTCACCGGAAGAAAAGGAAGCACGAAGCTGGAAGACCCGCAGCAGAGACTACTGTCGGCGAGAGCCGAAGGAAAAAGGTTAGGACGAGAGGCGGCGGAGAGAAGATGCGGATCCTCAGGTGTGATTATGCTAATGTCGCAGACGCAAGAAGCGGAACCACGAAAAAAGTTAAGATAATAGCGGTGAAAAGCAACCCTGCGAATCCTTTCTTTGCAAGGCGGAATATAACCACAAAAGGTGCGGTGATAGAGACGGAAATTGGAGATGCGGTAGTAACAAGCAGACCTGGGCAGAATGGGGTTGTGAACGCGAGATTAATTTAAAAATGTCCGGAATAGCACGAGAAAGGCGGATTCAAGAAGTAAGATGTACAAATTAGTAGGCACAATTTGCGGTGAAGTTGGACTGCATGAATTCGATTTTATCGTGAGTGGAGAAGTAAGAAGAAATGAGTACGTAAAAGTATGGCACGAATTAAATGGGTGGATACTTGGACGAGTGGTATCAATAGTGGATGCAGTGAAAAAAACAGCTACTGCGGAAATCATAGGTTATAAAGACGAAAGGGGATTTTTAATGCAGCCAAAGAATACTTTCTCGCGTGATGAGAAGGTGTTCAAAGCAGACCAGAGTTTCATCATGGAAACATTGGGACTCAAATCAGGAGGAATCCATTTAGGTATGCTCGACGGGCGTAATATTCCGGTATATCTGAGGAAAGAGGAACTTATCCAGAAACATTGCAGCATATTAGCAAAGACGGGTAGCGGGAAATCATACACTGCTGGCGTGCTAATTGAGGAATTGCTTGAGAAGAATGTTCCTTTGCTTATAATTGACCCTCATGGCGAATATCTCTCGTTGAAATACGAGAACAGGAGTGAAGAGGAGAGAAAACAGATGGATAAATTTGGCATCACACCCAGAGGCTATGCCTCTAAGGTCGTAGTATTCACGCCATTGAATTTTTCCATAAATCCCGCTGCGGATAAGTTATTTCGCATAGATGGAATAAATTTGAGCGTGAATGAATTATATGACCTATTTCCCTTGTCTGATGCACAATTAGGTGTTTTATACCAGAGTATAAACGGAATAAAGGAGGAAAAGGAGTTTTATACTATCGAAGATATTATTAAGAAGGTATCAGAGAGCAAAAGCAGTGCTAAATGGAGAATTATACACTTCTTGGAGAGAATCCGGGAGACGGGGATATTATCTGACAGCCCAACACGTATAGAAGAGCTCGTGAAGGTGGGTAAGGCATCAATAATAGATATGAAAGGGGCGGAGCCGAAATTACAGCAATTGATCGTATACCGCATCTGCAAAGAGGTATTTGAAGGGAGGAAGATGGGGAAGATACCACCATTTATGCTCGTTATCGAGGAGGCACACAACTTTTGCCCCGAGCGTGGATTTGAAAAGGCGGTTAGCTCAAACATTTTGAGAACCATCGCTTCAGAGGGTAGGAAATTCGGGCTTGGATTGCTGGTTATCTCGCAAAGACCTGCTCGTGTGGATAAGAACGTTATTTCTCAGTGCAATACGCAGATAATCCTCCGCGTAACAAATCCAAATGACATCAGGGCGTTGAGCAGGGGGCTGGAGTTCATGAGCGCGGAGATGGAGGAAGAAATCAAGAGAATTCCGCAGGGTGTTGCACTGCTTTCGAGTCCAAGCATAGAAATGCCCATACTGGTTGATATACGTGTCCGAAGAAGTGAACACGGCGGTAGAGCAGCGGAAGCTGAAGGAGAGGAGAAAAAAGAGGCGGTGCCGAGGAAGAGGGGGTGGAACGAAAGGGAGAATATAGGAAGGAAAAGCATGCTTACAAGGCTGCTGGGCGAGTAAAATGATGCTGATCGGTTGGATGCATTGAAAAAGAAACAGTCAGGAATGCATAATATGGAAAGAATAGAAATAGGGACGCGAAAAAGCACCGAACTTATTGATATTACCGGGGAGGTAAGAGAGATTGTCAAAAGCAAAAGTGGCAATGTTGAATCCGGGATATGTGTGATATTTACACGACATACGACTTCGGGAATCATCATAAATGAAAATGAAACTGGACTGAAAAGTGATATCTTAGCGCTTCTAAACGGGTTAATCCCAAAGGGGAAGGGGTACCTGCATGATAGAATAGACAACAATGCGCACGCTCATCTCAGGTCTGTTGTGCTCGGCTCAAGTGTGACAATTCCAATAGAAAAAGGTGATTTAACTCTGGGGACTTGGCAAAGCATCTTTTTCGTGGAGTGTGACGGTCCCAGAAGGAGAGAAGTATATGTAAAAGTGATCACGGGGTAATATTAATTAACATCAGTGAAAAATGCAAAGTGCAAAAGTCAAAATAAACAGTTTTTCTTTTAGCACAGGTTTTCTTTTTTCTAAAAAGAAAAAGTGTTGTGTAATCTGTGGTTGCAAAATTGCCCCAGTGTGGTAGTGGAGATCCCTTGGGCCTGCGGAGCCCAAGATCCGGGTTCGATTCCCGGCTGGGGCATTGAACACAATGAAAAATGAAAATTGTAAAGTGCAAAATTCAAAATTCGACAGGTTTCACATTTTACATTTTTCAATTTGCACCCTGCATTTTGCAATTACTTATCTCCTGTGCGCCTCTCCCACTATTTCACCAAGGTTCTTATACCCATTAACGACAAGATACTCCTTTAATTCACTTTTTAGTCGCGTAAAAATTTCAAATCCTTCGCTTACCAGTGCGCTGCCCACTTGAAACAGGCACGCACCGTTTTTTGCATATTCTATCACGTCTTTAGCAGAAAAGATACCGCCAACTCCAATTATGGGTATTCTCAACTCCTCATACAATTCGAAAATAACTCTTTTACCGCCGAACGCAAGCTCCTTACCGGATTTGCCGCCATAGCCTGTGGGATTACCCAAAAGAGGAATGTCGAGCGTGGGGTCGATTGGTCTGGATATTACTGTGTTGATAGCAGTGATGGCATCAGCACCCGCCTTTTCCGCCGTGAGAGCCAATCCTGCTGGGTCTCCCACATTAGGCGATATTTTCACTGCGACTGGAATGCCTTTTTGATGCGCAATGCCTCGTATCTCCTTTATTATACTCTTCAGCAGTTTGGGGTTGTGTTCAACTGCTGCGAACTCCGTATGCGGACAAGATGCATTAAATTCGAGCATGTCTATTGGATATTTGATGGCGATTCGCACTAATTCTCTGCATTCCTCCACGCTTTTACCAAAAATGCTCAGTATCAGCGGTACATCAGCATACATCGCATCTTCTATCTCCAGCCCGTAATTCTTTATCCCCGGATTTGGAAGTCCCATTGCATTCACGTAGCTATAGCTATGCGGTGATAACTCAAAAAATGTGGGGTTAGGATAGCCTTCTCGCTCATCCAGCCCAACCGATTTTGTCACAACCGCACCCGCACCTGCTGCTGCATATCTATAAAGTAACTTCCCGGAGACACCAAATCCCGCGGCATTCGCAATTGGATTGGGGAATTTGATTCCACAGACTTCTGTTCTTAATAACGGCTCGTTCGCTGGTGTGAAACGTGAAGGAGGGATTGATAATAGCTCAATTTCTTCTCTTGCACTCATATCTGGCTTAATTGCAATTCTTTTACCACTCTTTGCTCGTTTCCAGTTGCCAAATTCAGTCCTTTCAAGCTCTTCGGCATCAAAAACCGGTCCGTCTTTACATACTCGATACCCGCCAAGGTCACATGAGCCACACGCACCGCATCCGCATTTTACTATTCGTTCTACGGAAACCTGCGTTAGGATTCTTTCCCTCCTCGTAATCTCGCAAACACGCTTCATCATCAGTTCTGGACCGCATGTCAATACCTGCTCAAACTTTTCACCTGATGCCAGTATCTCTTCCAATAACTCTGTAACTAACCCTTTATAACCTTCAGAGCCATCTTCCGTAGCAATTCTTACTTCATAACCCATTCTCTCAAATTCTTCAATATACAAAAGCTCAGCACTACTTCTTGCTCCCACTAAGAGTACAACATGCTTATCCAATTCTTTCGCTCTTTTCGCGGCGAACCTCAACGGCGCCGTCCCATAACCACCAGCAACCATGCAAATTGTCGCGCCGTGCAATGAAAAAGCTTTACCAAAGGGTCCTCTTAAACCTACCAAATCACCCACGTGCTTTTGATGTAAGTTATGCGTGCAATCCCCAACATCCGCAATTGCGACTTCTAATTCTCCTTCTTGGGATGCATTGGCAATAGAAATTGGTATCTCGTCTATTCCTGGATTCCAAACCATTACGAATTGACCTGGTTCGCTTTCTCTGGCAATCTCCTGCGAGTGAAATTTGAAAGTTTTTACTCCTTCGTTTTCCACGTTTAGTTCTTCTATTTTATGCAGTGTGGGACTGTTGAGTGGCATTTGTCTGCGTTTATCTGTTTCTCCTGCCGCCTTAAATATATTTTGCCCACATGGGATTAATTAGTGAAGTAGATTTGATAATATTCGCAATTTATGGCTATAACCACCATATATTGCCTAAGTAGGCAACAAAGTGATTTAGGGGGATATACTAAACCTGCTCATTATGGCACATATTGAAAAAGTCGTTAAAGCTTTGAACTCAGAAACCAGAAGAAAAATTTTGAGGATCCTTGCTGGAGAACCTAAAACAGTTAAAGAAGTGGCTGAAACTCTTCGAAAAAGTTATTCAATAAATTTGGAGTATCGAGAATCCGTTTTTAAAGCCCTGGAAAGGTTAGTAGAAGCAGAGTTAGTAGAGAAACATCACGAAAAAGGGGGAGGAGTGGTTTACAAACTGAAAAAGAAAGAGATAATCGTTGATTTAACTGAAGAGGAGGTGAGATGAGTGCATTTTGAAGCCAAAGAAATAAGAAGGATTATCGAAGCAAAATTTGAGGAAATTTTGAGGGACACAGAGAAAAGGAAGGTTATGCGATTAGAAAGACTAGATGCATACGGTCACGAAGCAGGAATTCCGATAGAAGAGTGGTAAAAGACTGCTTAGAAGAGATTGATTGGGGGATACATGTCTATTTCCCTAACGAGTTCTTAGAAAACTTCTTTTCAAACATTGACAGTGAAGAAGGTAAACTCAAAGAGGCTCTTCAACAGGCCTGGTGGGGGTTTAAGTTTGGGAGAGATAGGTTACTTATTACTGAAAAACAGATAAAAGATTTTGTTAGAGGGAACCCCATTGGAAGATGGCAACAAGAAGCAGGAGATATCAACATGTGCGTGCATACACAGTATATGCATTTTTACCTATTAAAACACACTCCATATCATGCTTGTGCCCGTAGCAAGAGAGAAACTTGAGGAATTGAGAAAAAGAATAGAAGAGAAAGAGAATTTACTTGTCGCTTTCTCCGGTGGT
>PIXU01000248.1 GCA_003601795.1 Candidatus Methanophagales archaeon | reverse complement strand
GGTCAACAGTAATCGTATGCCCATCTAAAGTATCGGGGTCATCTATTGCGTTCTGAATCGTTTCAAAGTCTTCCCCACTATCGAGGTTGTGAACCGTGAATTTTGTTGGTGCAAAATAATAATTCTCCCAGGGCTCCATCAGCGGATAGCTGTCCTTGCCCGAATTTATGCCGTAAGGTGTATCGCCAATTCCATCTTCGTCCGCATCTGTTCCCTTATAGTCGCCCCAGTAGTTGCCGAGATAGTTTGCGTATGTTGTCCCATTATAAATATAGCGTATTTTTGATGTTGAGTTCCAGATGGTTGTTGATTGGTAAGACTCTATGTTATCTGCGTTATTTATGAAATTATTGAGATAAATCATATTTTTCCACGCGCCTTCAAACGACCTGACGCTGCAATTGTTTTTCGATATGGTGTTATTCATGATTATGTTATTGCTTGCCTTAAATAATGATATGCCATATTCATTGTTCGATACATTGTTGTGCACGATCACATTATTGTCCGAATAATTCCCCCAGGTCATCAGACCAGCTAAAGTGGTAATCAAGCTGATGCCATCCCAACTGTTCAATATAGTGTTGTTCCTGATCGTGTTGTCACCCGAATGATACAAAACTATGCCACCACCAACGTTGTTCAATATATTATTGTTCGCAATGTCATTATTACTCGCATTATTCAAGTAGATGCCGTAATAGTTATGGTTTGAAGCGTCAAAGCCACAGGTGTTATCAGTTATAGTGCAATGGTCAGTGCCTGATGCGAGGTAAATTCCCGCCTTATATTCTGTTGCTCCGGTCGCCGTGAACCCGCTTATGGTCACATAATCCGCAGTTATCTCAAAGACGTGGTCACTCCCACTCTTGGCTTGAACGATACAGTTTGCAGACCCATTTTCAGACCGAATCGTTAAGGATTTGGTGACTTTCACGTTCTCGTAATAAATCCCATCTTCAATCTCAATTACATGCCCATCCTTTGTATCCGTGTCGTTTATTGCTTCCTGAATGGATGCGAAGTTTTCGCCAGTGTTCAGGTTGTGAACCCGATTTACGGGCGGTGTGGGCGTGAGTCCCGGCTCCTCCTTACCAATTCTAACTTCTGCGTCTATCCACTCCGCAGGTATTTCTTCTGCTTTATTGTTGCCGAGCAGTCCATTAGATAGGTGCAATATGCTTTCATCTCCTTCTTTACCCACCACATCAAAACTTATCTTTGCTGTTCCACTTGCAGTAGTAAGTCCTGAAAGCTCAGGCATCGAAACAAGCAAAACTATTATACCCATTGCTGTTTGCAATAAGAAACCTTTGCCTTTTTCCATCTTATCTTTTATCTCCCTCCTCTCTTCTCCCCACATATCAGGAAATAATTATGCCCTCCACACTGCCCACCGGAGATTTTACCCAAAAAGCCGTTTATCTTCGTTTTTATCGTTGTATCCACCGCTGTTATTTCGCAGCCACATCCTTCTAAAACCTCCCTTGTGAACTTCAAATTGATTTTAGGATTGTTCTTTGTCGTTTCCCTTATTATCTTCCACGCTTCATCATCATGTAGTAGGGTTTTTTGCTTTTTCCAATCGCGAACACGAACGAACTTTTTCAATACTTTGTATGTGCGATAGACCAGCTTAGAGCGAAGGTTTAATTCGTCTCCATTTCTGCGGTCAACCTCAATGATAATTATTCGCCCGTTCGGTTTTGTCACCCTGACCATCTCTTTTATCGTCTCTTGCGGATTTGGCACAGGCCAGAGCGCGAATTTGCAAAGAGTGCCATCAAAGGAATTACTTTTAAAAGGAATTTTTTGGTTATCTGCATTTATTATCGCTGAAACATCCTTTTTCAACTCCTTTGCCCTTGTTTTTAATCTCTCCAGCATTCGATTTGAGAGATCCAGTGAATAGACCCTGAACCTATCTGATAGTAGTATTGACATCGCACCAGCGCCACAACCAACGTCTAAGATTGTGTTGCATTTACATTCATCAAACAGTTTCTTTACCAGTTCTGCATAAATCTCATCCTTTATCCACAATCGCCTGCTTTTGCTTCTTATATCATAACTATCAACGACATAATCCCATGGATTGGGATATGGATTAATAGGATAGGTATCAATAAAAAAATCACGCGCATCGGGTTTTTTCATTTTCTCACCTCGCCTACCAGAACGAACATCTCTTCCTCAAACCCCGTGAGCGCACGTAAGAACTTCGATTTCTTCGTTGAGACTCGCTCTTTGATGGAGTAATCTACCTCCTTTATATTAACTTTACAATTCTCCAGCCATTTTTTTATCTTCTCGAAGGAAGTGCTGGTTTTATGATACTTCTTCATCTCTTCAAATTGCTTCTTCGGCTCCCTTCCGGTCTTAAGCTTGTAAAGTAAGAAGTGAAAATTATACACTGGTCTGCCAAATATTTTATGCCTTATTGTTATCTTCGTCTTATGCCAGTCCCCCTCCATAATTATTATTTTTTTCCTCGCCACACGAGCCATTTCCGCGATTGCTCGCTGTGGGTCATGTAAAGGCCAGATAGCGAATCGACAAATCACGACATCGAAACTTTCATCTTTAAACGGAAGCTGATGAGCATCTGCATTGATTATTTCCAGTTCGCGCCCCATATCTTCCTTTCTCCTTTTCAATTGCAAAAGCATTTTTGAAGAGAAGTCCAAACTCGTCACATCGAACCTGCTCGAAAGTGGAATTGATATAACACCAGCACCGCAGCCGACATCCAGAATCTTATCGCCTTTAGAATCAATCCTATCCTCTACTTCCCTCGCCCATGCTTCTGGATTGGTCCAGAACCATTTTGGACTGTTCTTGTAGTCATATTCGAATGCGAGGTTATCCCAGCATTCCCGTATTTTCAGTTCTTTCTTCATCGTTTTAGGTTTTTAGAGAGTTAATTAGACCGCTTAGCATTTTCCCTATTTCTTCGCTCCGATTAAAAAGTTCCTGATATTTCGTATCGCTAAGATATTTCAAGTCTCTTGCCAACAACAGATAATATTCGGTCTCTGATAGCGAGCCATGCGATATGGAGAGCATTTGAATATATTCTTTTAAATGCTGCCGCTTAGAACCTTCTGCGATATTCGCAGCAACAGAAACCGCAGAACGCCGAATTTGCGATGCCAATCCAAATTTTTCTCCACCGGGCTGCGTAATTTTATATTCTAACACAAGTTCACGGCTTTTCTGCCAAACCTCCAAGTCCTCAAATCTCTCTATCTTGCTCATTCTCACACCTCTTCATACCACATCTGCCTAAATACTCTGGCGTTATCACCCCAATATCTGGTTAAACCACTATATTCTTCATCCTGGTCAAGCATTGATAGCAGAGGTTCGGAACTGCATGGTCGTTCAAGCGCTCTGCGTGCTTCAATAGCAGCATCAACAACAGTCCAGTAGCCAAGCCGGAAGAAGTAACCGAACAGCCTGTTGGGGATGAGCGTTTTGAAGCCCTGTTTTTCATACCACCACGCACTCCCCAGGAGAGAAGCGGGCACTACCAGGTCAGGTTTTGTGCGCTTCAGTGCCTTCAGTTCTTCTTCAAGCGTGGGCTCTACCAATATCTCTGGATCAGAATCGTGCTTCAAGCAGAAATCTCGCCACATATCCACTGTTCTCTCTTTTGCCGCCTCATTTAGCAACATATCAAAATTCGTGCCGGTTCTGAACCTGAGAACAAGGAGTTTGCATTTCATACCGCAATATCTGACCAGATCAGCCGCATAGCCACCGGTATAAGAGCCAACCACCCCTAACGATTTTCCTCTTAGTGCGGGCAAGTGCTTGGCAAGTGCTTCTTCCGCCTCTTTCCTGCTCCGCTTTGCAACCTCCTCTGCTTTTCCTTCAATATCATAAACCCTGCCAATATCCATCAATAATCTATCCACGCCGTCAAAACCATAAGGACCATACTCAATGGAGCTGTATCTCGGCTCCGGGTATAGTTCAATGTATTTCATCCCATACTTCTTCTCAAGAAATTCTGTCCATGGCTCGGAAGCATAATGAACGAGAGAAGCAAAAGCTCTTGGCATTGCTTTTATATCGTTAACGGAGTTATTGTAGAAGTAGAAGCCATTTATGTGCAAGCCCATGTTCTGGATTAAAGAACGGAGTTCTCGATATCTCTGACCCTCGTCAGGAAACTGGACGAGCGTAGTGATGTTTATGGATTTGTCGTCCTTCCCATCTTCTTCAACATTTTCCAATAATTCTGTTATCAACGCATTTCTGATTATGCTAAAACCCCTTCTTGTCATCACATTATCCTGTTCACACCCCACCAGGGAGCATACAACTACCTCGCATGGCACCTTTGCTTCTTCCCTCACGGCATCCATATAGTCACCAATCTGATCGGCAACATCGGATGAAATAACCAGAATAAGTTCCGGCTTGTATCTTTCATAAACCTCTTTTATTGCGCTTAATAGCTTATCATAAGCGCCATAAACTGCTTCTGCTTCGGTTAACGCCGTGCAGGGCATGTCGTAAATGGGATTCCAGCCGCGGCAGGGGTTCATCCTCCGTTGAAATGCACAACCGATAGGACCGTGCACGAGAACAACAGTGTTCTTTAACGATGTTGCAATTGTAGTGGCACATGAAATCTTGCCACCCAGCGCTGCCCTGCCATGAATTGGCAAACTCCAGACACTGCTAACCATGAAGTCCTCGGGCGATAAACTATAATTAAAATTATCACTCATGAGTTCCCCTTCCCCCATATTTCTCTTTTATTCGCCTCCTTATTTCTTTACCTATCATCATCATCTCTTCCGGTGCTAACGGCTTTGGTACAGAAGTTAGTGTGTTATTATAGATTCTCAATGCTAACTCCCGGAACAACCCCGCAATATCACTCTCAGGGTCGTATTCTATCACGGTATTGCCCTCAATCTCTGCTTCCGCGATCTCATGTGCATTTGGGATATGCCCGATAACTTGCGAACCAATCCTCTCTGCGAAATCATAAACGACATCAGCTTCATCCAGCATACCTCGAACATTATAGATAATACCTCCTAACGGCGACCCGCCTTTGTTTGCGAACGCGCTTATGCCGCGACAAATGTTGTTAGCAGCGTAAAGAGCGAGATAATCCGCGGATGTTACAATATAGACCTCATCAGCCAGACCTCTCCTCAGTGGCATTGCAAAACCTCCACACACTACGTCCCCCAGCACGTCGTATATCACTACATCGGGCTTTAATTCCTCAAAGGCTTTCAATCTCTTGAGCAGGTCTATTGCAACGATGACGCCCCTACCTGCGCATCCAAAACCCGGTCTCGGACCTCCACACTCTGCACAATAAACACCCCTATAACCCTTGTGGATGACTTCGCCGAGCTCGATCTGCTTGCCTTCCACCAACTCTTCAAGTCCCACTCTCTCTATCCCTTTATCTCTCGATACATCGAGAATGGTCGGCATCTGTACCTCTCCTGTCAAGTTCCTGGTGCAGTCAGACTTGGGGTCACAGCCAATCATCATCACTGATAACCCGCTCTCTGCTAATGCAGCCGCGATATTCGACCCTATCGTTGATTTTCCTATCCCTCCCTTGCCGTAAAATGCTATTTGTCTCATCTTTTCTGCCACACCTCCAAATCCTCAAACCCCTTTATCTCTACCATCTTGCTACCTCGCGCCTCATACCTCCACACCTCGCACCTCGTAATATCGTGATACGAGAGAATTGACTATGGATTCGAGCCATGTGGAGACGCCGCGAAAACCTGCATAAGGAGTATCGGTCAATGCTACGCTGTCTATTGTGGGATAAGAGAACCTGACTAACGGAATTCTTGCTATATTTGCTAATCTTTTGTCAAAAGTAGAGCCAAAAAGCATTTGCACGCCGGCATTGGCAATGCATCTCTCCATTTCAAATCTATCGGGTTCAACCATGATCTCTTGAGCTAAACCCGATATCTTCTTGAGGTTTTCCTCCAGCATAAAGTTCTTGTTCGTTATTGCGAGAACTTTCACATCAAAACCCAGTTCGGCACTGAGGAATTTCGCCAGTGCGATTCCCTTAGCGGTGTCGCCTATAACGGCGCAGGACAGCCCGTAAAAGCCATGCAGATAGAATTGAACTTTTTCTATCTGCTCTTTCACCCTCGCTCGCTCCTGCGATATGAAACTTTCGTCCACTTCTCTCTCAAGCCCTTCACAAATACGCTCCAAAAACCTTTCTGTTGCGGACACTCCATACGGGTAATCAACAACCACATAAGGTATGCCAAACTGCTTATTCATCACCCTTGCTAATTTAATTCCGTCACCACCAAGAACGATATTCAGAGAAGCCTTTGGAGCGCATTCAATACGCTTGAATTCATCAGCAGTCAATACTGCATTTACATTCAGACCCACACCGTTGAGTAAACGTTTTATCTCTGTAAGGTCCGCAACACTCTTGAATCCATCGTCCTTGAACCCAATTAGATTTACCGAATCTTCTTTACCACTGCTGTTATCCATAAACTTAGCAAGCGATGCTAAAGCACTCTCATAGCCCATCCACATATTCTTGTGGAAACCCGCAGCAGTGAAAAAGAGAATTTTGGATTTTATCCCCGCATCCTCGCGAGCTTTAACCTCAACTGCATCGAGATCGTCCCCGACAATTGCGGGTGCACATGCGTCGAGAAGAGCGATAAAAGCGGGTTTGAACGTCTCGTCAATTTTTTTTAACGCTATCAATGCCTTATGCTCTGCACCATAGATGAAATCACGTGGATGTATCCCACTGAACGCAATCCTTGCATCTGCATTATCACATAGTGTCCTCAACAGCAGCATTCCACTGTGACAGTCTGGCGGCGAATGCAGCACGACATAGCCATCTTTGATGCCATGAAAAGCTCTGAACGCACCTATTAGCTGGCAGCCCTGCGTGGGGTCGAGCGATAAAGGCTCATGTTCCTCATACCCTGTTTCTTCTGCCATATCAGTCCTCCTTTATTATTTTTCCACTTTCCAATAGATCAACGCATCTTTTGAACGCCACTCCCAGTATAATCTTCCATCCTCTTTCTTTATTAAATCAGATTCAGCTAAATATTCACGAATTGCATCGCGTTGGTCCTCACTCATTTCGCCATCAATGTTATCTTTCCAGAGCTCAATCACTTCTTCCACGCTTTTCACATATCTCTTCGCGTATGCATCAAGCATCTCGATATTTGGATGGATGTCGAGTTCTCGTAAGACCATGTAAAGGCATGCGTAATCAGGATATAAAGGCATGGGCTTTTTGTATATCCGCTCGTAATATTTTTCATAGTTTTTATCTTTATTGGCGTCCGTGCCAATCAACAAATATACATAACCCTTGCAAATGTCGTTCATTTTTTTAAACGAGTTATGCAAGTCTGTTATGTAATACAATGCGTGGGAGCAGATGACGAGGTCGTATTTTCCGTTGTTTATCTCCATTAATTCGTCTATTGTTGTATCTTCCCATTTCTTGTTTATACATTCGATGTTTGTCAATCCATACGAATCGGCTCTGTTTCTCAATCTGTCGAGCATGCCGACGGAAGGTTCAACAGCTACCACTCTCTTCGCACGCTTTGCTAAAGGAAGAGTAAAAATACCCGTTCCTGCACCCACATCGAGCACAGTTTCAGGTTTGTGTTGCTCAAACTTTTCAACCAGTTGAGCGCGGTTTGAATGTTCCATGGTCTTCTCGTATTCACGAGCTTTATGATTCCACGCCTCGGTTATGGAGCCGTATTTTTTGATATACTGATGTGACCATGCGTTCAGTATTCCATCCTGCCACATTTTCGCCCAATCAATGTTTAGCGAACTGATTTTATTCTTATTCATTTTTTATTTACATTCTCAAACGCATATCCCTCGTTTTTTGTCGGATGCGCTGAGCCAATTCCGCCAGTTCCTCCTTTGATAAAGGTGTCGGTGAGACTGTCTCTTTATTCTCGTAGATGGCGGTTGCCAAATGCCTGAACATGTCAGCAATCTCAGAATCGGGGCTCTGTTCTATTACTGTCTTTCCATATATCTCGCACTCCATTATCGTTGTATCGCTTGGAATTGCCCCTATCACCTTTGAACCCACGCTCTGTGCGAATTCTTCAACAAGCGCGAGGTCGTCAATTGCACCCCTCACATTATATACGATGCCACCCAGTGGCGACCCGTCCCTGCGTGCATGGCGATTAATTCCTTTGCAGATGTTATTTGCTGCATAGATAGAGAGATAATCTGCCGATGTCACAATAAACACATCATCTGCCAATCCCCTCCGCAGCGGCATTCCAAAACCTCCACACACGATATCGCCCAGCACATCGTATATCACCACGTCCAGATCAAATCCATCGTAGATACCCATTTTCTTCAATAGATCAATGGCAACGATAACACCTCTTCCCGCACATCCCACCGCAGGCTCCGGTCCCCCTGCTTCCACGCAAAGAACTCCTTTATACCCCTTATACACTATCTCGTCCACCTCTATTTGTTTACCGTCCACGAGTTCAGTTAGTCC
>PIXU01000247.1 GCA_003601795.1 Candidatus Methanophagales archaeon | reverse complement strand
GGCATGACTGCGGAGGAGATGAGGAATACCGAACGTTGCTATGACCCCTCTCTATCATTGCTCATAGATGTGACGATAGATGCTACAGAGAAGGCTATCGGCATCAGCCCTGTATATTAGTATACAATAAATTTGTATAGCATACCCTGTTTACATTTACATCTTCTTTTTCAAGTCGATGAAGGAGGGACACACGACCGAAACCTGCAAAGTCTTCAAAACGGGAATGGGATTCTTACCCGAAGTTGACGGTGTAAACGCGCTTCTAACAGGATTCCCGCCATTAAGTTGTTTTTTAGTAGAGGTTTCTTTTATTACTGGATACCGACAATCAAGTTTTTATAAATGATAAAAACTTTTCTTAAACGCGGGTTTTTACTGCAATAGCCTTTCCGCACTCGGGACATCTATTTCCCGCCGTTATGCGATAACTAACCACGTCAAACCCATATCGCTTGATTAACGTTGCACCGCAACGTGGACAATAAGTATTCTCATAAGGATGCCCGGGGACATTGCCGAGGTAAACATAATTCAAACCCTCGTCCTCCCCTATTTCCCATGCTCGTTCCAGTATCTCAACAGGTGTTCTTCCTTTATAAAGACCAAATTCAAGCGCCCTGTACGCTGGATAATACTGCGTTACATGCCATGGAGTGTTTTCTCCCGTGTCTTTCCTGATTCTTGAAGCTATGCTCCTCAAACATTCTTCATCATCGTTCACACCCGGTATAATGAGCGTTGTAATCTCAATATGAACTCCCTTTCTCTTTGCTTCCTTTATATTCCGCCATACGAGCTCCACGTCAGCGCCACAATATTCCCTCACCGCTTCTTCACAGCCCTTTACATCCACATTCATCGCATCTAACCCGTGCTCCACCAGCATCCTTAGCGCTTCAGCACACATGTAGCCGTTCGTCACGTATGTATTATAGTAGCCCTCCTTTTTCGCGAGTCCAAAGACGTCGAGCGAGTATTCGAGAAGCAAAGTGGGTTCGTTAAAGGATATAGAAGTTCCATGGCACTCCCTTTCTTTCGCCATTCGCACGAGTTCCTCAGGCGAGATATAATTACATCTCGCGGGATTGGGAACGGATTTGCTAATCGTCCAGTTCTGGCACCAGGGGCAGGAGAAATTGCATGAGTAACTGCCTACTGTCAATGCCTTGCTGCCCGGGAAGAAATGGAAAAAAGGTTTCTTCTCTATCGGATTAGCACTTATAGAGGAGATATCGCCATATTCCAGGGTGTAGAGTTTACCATCAATATTCATCCGTGTTTTACAGAATCCCGACTTGCCTGCGGCAATTTCGCAGAACCTCTCACAGCTTTCGCATCTCACTTTCATGGATTCGAGTTGCTCGTACAACAAAGCCTCTTTTATACACGGATTTCCTCGAATAGATGTTTTTCCCTCTTTCCCACTTTCAAACGTTTTTAAAAACATATTCCTTAGTGTCTAACATAAACTTTACCCTGGATAATTTTGTTAGCGGGCTTTCCATGATAAACAGCTTCGCGGGCAAAAGTTTCACCACACTGCGGGCATTTTAAATCGCCTCGTGTGTAATCTTCGGCTATCCTGTCTTTGTAGCATTTTATCAATGAACCGAGACCTGCTTTTTGGTACTTGTAGAGTAAAGCATGACATTTAGCACAATAAACCTTTATTATGTGTGTCCTTCTTCCCTTCTTTGTGGGCATAACTTTATAGGTTTTTCTGTTAGCAAGTCAGCCTCGTAAGAGCCATTTTCCGCTTTCTTGGTTGAGGTGCACCCCTAAAAGTATACAGTAAGTTAGGAAATAAAAAGAAAGGGGTTGCAACATATGAAAAGAAGGAGAACCTACACGAGGGGCTTTAAAATCTCAGGTTCTATCCCAATCTTGTGAAGGGGTTGAAGATAACCCGATTGAATCAGGTATGGGCTTCCGATATCACTTACATCCCTCTATCAGGCGAATTCATCTACCTGGCGGTAATCATGGACCTTTTCAGCAGGGAATGCATCGGATGGAATCTGGAATAGAAGCTTTCACACAGAGCTGGCGTTAAAGGACGTATACAACAAAAAGAGGCTACATTCTGCCATAGGGTACCGCTCTCCCATAGACTTTGAGAAGGAAAAGGAGAGAGAAATGGAAAGGGGGGTGAAAGTATCGAAAGTTGAAAGTTTTAAATACTGTTTCTTAATTAGTTGTATACTAACAGGGGTGCACCCCACAGTGGCTGACGATAAATTCTCAAAAGGAATCATAGATTATCTTTTCGAGTGTCAAGCAGATAAACCTAACATTTTGAAACGAAAAGAAAGCAGCGAGTTGGAATTCAAAGAGAATTTTAATTGGGGCAACAAAGCGGAATACGGGAAATTATTTTGTTCTTTCGCAAACAATAAAGGAGGGTACATTATTTTTGGAGTTAAAAATAAACCCCGTGAATTAGTTGGTCTTCGAAACGATAATTTTTCAAGAAAAGACCCTGACAGAATGACAGAATATTTAAATTCGCATTTTTCTCCTACTATTGAATGGGCATCATGCGACCATGAAATAGAAGGAAAGAAATTTGGGATAATATATATTTACCCTTCCAAAGAAAAACCTGTAATGTGCACCAGTAATGATGCAAATGTGATAAAAGAGGGTGAAATTTACTACCGATATTCTGGAGAAACAAAAGTTATTAGAGCCACCGACCTTCAAAAAATAATCAATGAAAGAATAGAAGCCGAAAGGAAATCATGGCAGGATATAATGTTCAGATTGGCGAAAAATTCGCCTAATAATCTTGCGTTGTTAAATTTAAATAATGGCACACTTGAAAGAGGTGGAACCAAAGTTCTTATAGATGAAAATTTAGTTTCAAAAATAAAGTTCGTTAAAGCAGGTAAATTTGTTGAAAAAGGGGGAGAGCCAATTTTAAGGTTAACTGGAGACGTTCAACCAGTTTCAGGGGCAGTGTTACCAATCAAAAAAGTCCCATCTGCGATCCATAGGGGTGACATATACAAGGCATTCTTTGATGGAGAATGCGACTATCCGTTGGAATATTTAAAAGAGTTGGCTTATGAAACAGCGATATTCTTACCATTATGGTTTTTTGTTAAAAAGTCAGGTAAATCCCTAAAAAACCTCATAGAGATTTTGGAAACTTTAAAAGACACAAAACATCAAACTAGAGCAAGAATAATTGAAAGATTAAAAAACGACAGAGAAGAAAACTATAAATTTGGGAAAGTTATAAGTGGTATAAAAATATAGGAAGATATTGAATTAAGCCATATTGATGAAATTTGTAATGAATATATAGAAGATTATTCTCTCAAGCCAAATCAACTTGAAACTGTAAAAAGGAGCGTTTTTTTAAGTCTTTTGAGTTATAACCCTCAAAAATTGTTAGAAGATGTAGATGAAATAAAATCCAATTTAATTCGCGTTATTGAAGCGATAACGCATATACCAGCAGAAAACATTAGAGAACACAAAATAGATTATTTAAATCTTTTAAAAAGGCTGTATGAGATAAATCTGGGAGGAAATGTATTATCTTCTTTCAGAAAGGCTGTGTGTTCTGTTGATCTAAAATTATATAAAATTGGTTAGAAGATGTGACAAATGGAGAACACTAAAAGCAAAAAAAACTTGAAGAGGTTTTGAATATCATCAAAGAGCGGAATGTGGCAGGGCGCCCAAGAGTATAGAAACGAGACCCTGTCATGTTCTTCACAAGAATTATATGACAAATGGTTTAAAAGAGCTCATC
>PIXU01000246.1 GCA_003601795.1 Candidatus Methanophagales archaeon | reverse complement strand
CTTCTTCCCTTTTCCAGTGAAAATACCACCACCATCTGGATATTTTATGTTCTTCCTCCGCAATTCTGTCTTTATCTGTGTCTTTACCCGAGCTCGAAATCTACCCAGAGCTATTCTATGCCTCACTAAATGCCTTAACGCCCTTATCTCTTTTGTCGGAACATAAGAGGTCGGTAAAAAACCCCCTCTCAGCAACTCTGCCAGCGTCTTTGCATCTACCTTATCTGTCTTTACTCTTGCTTCTGCTATCATTCTCGTCTTCAATGGATGCGCCAAAACAACTTTATGCCCCAGACTCTCCAGCAAATCGTAAACCACTTGCTTCAAAAGCAATCTCAAGGTCTTCAAGGTCTGAAAAGGGTTTTAAGACGAGTTCATCTGGAGAAGTCCTTTGTTTTTGTCTTTGAGATAGATGAAGGAGAGAAGATGACGAGATTTCTTGATTTGGACCATCACGATGAGATCTACCGGAAGAGGTGCTGAATGTTATCAATTAAATTTAAAGTGGTGAGATTATAGTCGTACACAAGAAATTCGCATTCGATAAAACTTTTCTCAGCAGTTTTAGAAGATACCTCAGTGCAAGCGATTTGGGATTATATCGAATGACATCCACGATTTACGGAATTGGCAACGTTTGTCGGCAAACCGAGCAAAAAGATGCAGGGCGTGCAGAGATGGAAGGATTATAGCAGCAACCCTGATCGCGGTGGATACATAATTGGGCATAACTGGTCAATTCTCGGTTTGCTCTCTTCATTTTCCGGACGGTGTCTTTGTTTTCCGATCATAGCAAGGCGTATTTCGGGTAAGAACAATCCATCGCTGTCAGGCAAACTTCTGGGATGTGACCGTCTCAAACGTTCTGTACGTGTGGAAGTGGCGTTGGACGGCGACCTACTGCATGTGGTAGTGGACGCCTATTTTGCTACCGCCAGCTTCATTAAGCCGCTGATGGAGAAGGGAATCGCAGTGATTTCGCGCCTTCGTAAGAATGCCGTTGGCTGGGACGACGCACCAGAATATTCCGGCAGAGGACGCCCGCGAAAGAGGGGGAAACAGTAGAATTTAGCAGAACTTCTGAAAGCCTTCAAACCCGAACTCATCACTGTCCACATCTATGACTGCATGCAGCCGGATAATAGAAATTTACGCCGCTCGCTCTCGCTGGCGATCGCAATACGCGATTTAAAGCAGCACTTCGGCTTTGGGGATTACCAATCTACGAATATGAACCAATATTCAGAATCGTTGCATAGCTATTATTATCACATGGATGATAGTTACCTATTATTATTTCTGCAAAAGTTATAGGTAAAGTAGAGAACATGTCGTTACAGATACACAACCGGGAATATTCAACAGAAATAACCGCAGCCGATCATGGAAAAAAGGTAAGCATTGCGGGCTGGGTGCATGAGAAGAGGCATTTAGGTGGAGTCTTTTTCCTTATTGTGCGTGACTTTAGCGGTTTTGCTCAGATTACACTACACAAAGGCGAAGTAGAAAAGGAGCTGTTTGAACGTGTGAAAAAAGTTCCTCGTGAATCGGTAGTAGCAATAGAGGGGAAAGTAAAGAGAGAGAGAAAGGCGCCGAATGGATATGAAATAATACCCGAGCGAATGGAAGTGCTGAACGAGGCTTCTCAGATTTTACCCCTGGACATCACCGGGAAAGTTGGTGCGGAGTTAGATACGAGGTTAGATGCGAGATTCATGGACTTGAGAACCGAGAGAACAAAGCACATATTTATAATCCGCAGTCGAGTTCTTAAAGCGATAAGAGATTTCCTTAACGGACAAGGGTTTATAGAAACAAACACGCCAAAAATAGTAAGTGCAGCAACCGAGGGTGGCACTGCTCTATTTCCCATTTCTTATTTTGAGCGAGAAGCGTTCTTAAACCAGAGCCCACAGCTTTACAAACAAATGCTCATGGCTTCTGGCTTTGACCGCGTGTACGAAATAGCGCCGATATTCAGGGCTGAGGAGCATGACACCACGAAACATCTAAACGAAGCGACCTCGGTGGATATAGAAGTTGCATTTGTATCTGCCAAGGAGGTAATGGCGATATTAGAGGAGCTTATTGCATGTGTATATTCAGAGATAGAAAGATATCCGGGCTTATCCAAGCTGAATTTGAACTTAGAAGTCCCCAAAATACCGTTCAGACGTATAACTTATGACGAAGCAATAGCACTGCTTTCTGAAAAGGGTGTGGAGATTGAATGGGGTGAGGACCTCAGTACCTCAGCTGAGCATACGCTGGGAGAGCTAATAGGCGAGCTTTATTTCATTACTGATTGGCCATGTGCGATAAAACCCTTTTATGCACAGCCGATTGATGTTGAGGTCGAGGGAAAGAGAGAAGACATTTGCAATGCGTTTGACCTGATGCATCCAAAATTAGAACTCGCATCAGGCTCGCAGCGTGTGCATTCATACGAGTTGTTAAAGCAGAACATAAAATCGAAAGGGCTAGACCCGGATAGTTTCGAGTTTTATCTCGACGCTTTTCGATACGGAATGCCGCCACATGCGGGCTGGGGTCTTGGTGTTGAAAGACTGTTGATGAGCATGTTGGAGATAGAAAACATAAGGGAAGTGGTGCTTTTCCCACGTGATAGGCGAAGGTTGGCACCATGACACCGTGACACACAGAAAAAAAGCAAAAAATTTATATAAGGATAGCGAATATGTAGAAGAGGTGAAAAAGGTATGGCGACAGAAACTGAAACAGAAGCTGAGGCTGAAGTAGAAAAGAAGAAGGAAATGGAAAAGGAAAAGCCCGGAGTTATTGAGGAAGAAGCGACAAGGAATCTGATGGACTCAATAAAGGGCACGGTTGAAAATTCCCTTTTAGAGAAGATTGAGGAGAAGGAGGTGGATGTCGTTCCAGAAGCGTTAGTGATAGGAGGAGGAATAGCAGGGATGTACGCCGCACTGGACATAGCAGATGCGGGATTCAAAGTGCATTTAGTGGAGCGTACACCTTCCATCGGTGGACACATGGCACAGCTTGATAAGACTTTTCCAACGCTCGATTGTTCCGCATGTATTTTAACGCCAAGATTGGTGGATGTTGGTGTTCATCCGAACATAAATCTGATGAGCCTTTCTGAGGTAATAGGCGTGGAAGGCTCGGTCGGCAATTTCAAAGTGAAGGTATTGAAGCACGCGAAATACGTGGATGAAGCGAAATGCACCGGATGCATGATGTGTGAAGAAGCATGCAGACTGAAGAACAGGTTTCCAAATGAATTTGATTTAGGACTGATGAAGAGAGCACCGATATATAGACCCTTCCCTTTTGCAATTCCCGCTGCTTATACCATTGATAAAGAGCATTGCTTGATGCTGACGAAGGGAAAATGTGGAAAAGCAACGCTTGAAAGCACATTAGAAGCAGTGAAAAAGAAAGACAGAGGAGAAGAAGTAACCAAAGATGAAGCTCCACCCTGTGTTATTGCCTGTGGTCCAAACTGCATACATCATGATATGCAAGATGAGGTAGTGGAGTTGAATGTTGGCGGAATTATAGTTGCCACCGGTTATGACATTATAGACCCGACAGTGGCAGCAGAATACAAGTATGGGGTGTATCCAAATGTAATTACGGGACTGGAGTTTGAACGTTACTCTTCTGCAAGCGGTCCCACGTTTGGTAAGATAATAGTACCCGGAACGAATAAGGAGCCGAAGGATGCGATTTTCATATCCTGCGTTGGCTCGAGAAACAAGCAAACGGGGTATGAATACTGCTCTCGTGTATGTTGCATGTACTTAGCGAAGCAGGCGCATTTGCTCCAGGAGAAAGTCCCGGATTGTAATATAACAGTGTGCTATCAAGATGTAAGAGCGTTTGGGAAAGGATTTGAGGAGTTTTATGACCGTGTGAAGGGTGAAGGTCTCAACTATCGAAGGGGTCTTGCAGCTGAGATATACAAAAAGCCAGGCAGTGATAGGGTCGTAGTGAGGGGAGAAGACACAATGCTTAGCGAGCCTTACGAGCTCGAAGCAGACCTTGTGGTACTTGGAGTGGGCTTGAAACCAAGTGAAGGTAGTGAAAAGTTATTAGAAATGCTTGGTGTGTCTCAAACGGCAGACAAGTTTGCGAAAGAGGCACATCCAAAGCTCAGACCAGTTGATACAGATGTAGAAGGTGTTTTTGTTACCGGATGCGCTCAAGGTCCAAAGGATATTCCAGACAGCGTTGCGCAGGGTAAGGCAGCGGCTGCTGCTGTTCTTTCTCTTTTATCAGGGGGTAAAGCGAAGATAAGACCTTCGGTAACGGAGATGGAAGAAGAGATGTGCATAGGGTACAAGTCGTTAAGAGAAATGGTGGGTAAAATAGGAGCGTAATAAGGAGGCGAAAAAGAAATGGCGGAAGAATATGATTACACAAAAGTCCCGATGGAGGGATATGCAGAAGGCGTGGCGGCTGGGGCACCAAAGGACGCACCAAGGATTGGCGTTTATGTATGCCACTGCGGGATAAATATAAAGATGGTGTTGGACGTAAGGGAGCTTATGAAATATGCGGCGACATTACCCAACGTTGCTGTCGCACGGCACTATATCTTTATGTGTTCGGACCCGGGGCAAGATTTGATAAGAAAAGATATTGCAGAGGGTAGAGTGAACCACGTGGTAGTGGCTTCTTGTTCGCCTCGTATGCACGAGCCCACGTTCAGAAAAACCTGTTCTGATTCAGGACTGAACCCGTTTTACTATGAAATGGCGAACATACGCGAACATTGCAGTTGGCCGCATGTGGACTATCCCGAAGCGGCGATGGAGAAGGCGAAGGAATTAATAAGAAGTGCGGTTGCGAGAAGTTCGTTATTGGAGCCATTAGAGGAGAAAGAGGTGAGTGTCGCTCCGGGAGCATTGGTGATAGGAGGGGGGATAACCGGAATGTACGCGGCATTGGATATAGCAAATGCCGGATATAAAGTGCATCTGGTAGAGAAGAGTCCATCCATTGGTGGGCATGTAGCACAATTAAACAGGACTTTCCCAACACTTGAGCGTTCTGCTTCTATCCTGACGCCGAGGATGATAGATGTTGGGGCACATCCGAACATAAATCTGATGACTTATTCAGAGGTTGAAGAGATAAGCGGGTATATCGGGAATTACCAGGTGAAAGTAAAGAGAAAGCCGAGATACATAGATGTGGAGAAATGCAAGGACAAGAATTGTGAATTGTGTGTAGAAGCATGTCCGGTGAAAGATATACCGAACGAATTCGACGAAGGATTGAGTAAGAGAAGTGCAATCTACCTTCCTTTCCCTTTTGCAGTTCCTCCTGTTTATGTAATTGACGAGGAACACTGTTTGCTGCTAAAAGAGGGTAAATGTGGCGATGCAACGCTTGAAACTATTAAGGAGGGTAAAGCAGTTCCACCTTGCCTGGCGGCATGTCCAGGGGCAATAGATTTTGAGCAAAAGGAGGAGACAGTGGAGTTGAACGTGGGAACAATTATAGTGGCAACCGGATATGATATAATAGACCCCAGAGTATCGGCGGAATACAAGTATGGAGTGTATCCGAACGTAATTACAGGATTGGAGTTCGAGCGTTTGTCTTCTCCGAGCGGTCCCACCGGAGGTAAGATAATAGTAAACGGAAGGGAGCCGAAGGATGTAGTTTTCATATCCTGTGTCGGGTCGAGAAACAAGCAAACGGGGTATGAATATTGTAGCCGTGTATGCTGCATGTATCTGGCGAAGCAGGCACATCTGGTAAAGGAGCAACTACCTGATGCAAACGTAACGATATGCTTCCAGGATGTGAGAGCGTTTGGAAAAGGATTTGAGGAGTTTTACGGTCAGGTGAAAACCGAAGGTGTTTTCTACATGAGAGGACTTCCGGGCGAGATATACAAAAAACCAGGCAGTGATAGAGTAGTGATACGGGGAGAGAATACATTGATTGGCGAGCCGTATGAGATGGAAGCGGACCTTGTGGTGCTTGGTGTGGGATTGAAACCCAATAAAGACGTGGAGAGCGTAGTAGATATGCTGAAACTCTCTAAAACCCCTGACCAGTTCCTATTAGAAGCGCATCCAAAGCTCAGACCGGTTGATACAGCAACAGATGGTGTATTCATTGCAGGATGCTGTGCAAGTCCAAAGGATATAACAGATAGCATAGCACAGGGAAAAGCAGCGGCTTCCGGGTCTCTTGTCTATTTAGTTAAGAGCAAGGCGAAAATAGAGCCTGCGATATGCGAGATAAACGAGGAGATTTGTATAGGCTGTGGGCGCTGTGAGGAGGCTTGCCCGTTTGGTGCGCTCTCGCTTGACGAAGAAAGGCATGTGATGACGGTAAGTGAAGCAGTTTGTAAGGGCTGTGGTGGTTGTAATGCAATATGTCCTTCAGGAGCGGCGACAATGAAGCATTACCGTGACAGGCAGGTATATGCGCAGATAGAGGCATTGACCGAGGCAATGGAGATAGGGGCGCCTGCTGGGGTTACGAGTGCTGCTGTGGCAGCGGAAGCAGGTGCTGCAGGATCAACAGAAACAGGTGAAGTGGAGAGTGCGGAAATGGAATTGGAGACGGGTTCGAGCACGGAGTAGAGGATTTTTTTTCTTCTTCATTTCACTCCCTTTTTTCTTTTTTATTTATCAGGCAGCATAGAAACTGGTCTTTTTCTTCGCCATAATCGAACGAATCCTTCGAGAATGGACTCATCTTCGGATTGTATATTTCCCTGCATCTCCCCGCCCGAATCGTGATCTACGGTGATTTGCGGGTTGTATGACAATTCGATTCGCTCCTTCTTGTTCTTCATAAACCTTGCTTCTAGATCAGTTAGACTGACTGCCTTCTGTCCACTCTTTAGCTCTTCTTCAGCTTTATCAAGCTTTTCAATAATCTTTCTCGTCACTGAGTTATCGCTTCCATCTCCGCCTTGCTCAGCGTGTCGATCGGAATTCGCACAGCGTCCTGAAGTCGGGCTTCTCTCTGTTGGTTGTTTGGTAATTGTTGGACTGCATTTCACTAAAAAACTTCTTTTTCATTGTCCTTATACCGCCTGCCAGTGCATTCGATGTCCATTACATTGCATGTTTCGGCATTAATGGTATCGGCGATTTCTTCAAGTTTGCTTATTTCGCGTTTCCTGAAACCGATGAAAATACCGCCGAATTTACCACCGACAAAAGTTCTCGTCTTTTCTCCGCGCGGAAGCACCTTGTTGAGCAGGGGATGAATGATTTGCACCTTATCTTCCTTCGATGTTATAATCAGTATTCCGTTTTCAATTCCTATAATCCAATTGGATGTCTTTGCTTTAGGAGGAATTATGCTGTTAAGCTTGGGATGCTCGATGTCGAGATGTGTCACGGTAGCTCTTGAATAACCTTTCAGATGGATATAAACACTCACGTTGGGCAGTTCTTCGGCGTTAAGGCGAACTTTTGCATCCAGTGGCAATTTGCCTTCTCCCGGTCCTGTCATCTCTTATTTTATATTTTATTTTTCCACGCCCACCCGTTTGTCTTTTGCTGCATGAGAATTTATTTTTATATATATAGATATATTTATACAGTTTTAGGCATTTATGTGGAATAAGTGGAGAAGATAAAATGAACGAGAGAGTGAAGATCGTGCTTAATGAGGAGGAAATCCCGAAGGAGTGGTATAATATCCTGGCGGACCTACCGACACCTCTGAAACCATACATACATCCGGGAACAAAAGAGCCAGTGAAGGCGGAGGATTTGGCACCAATCTTTCCAACGGAGTTGATAAAGCAGGAAATGAGCACAGAGAGATGGATTCCCATACCAGAGGAAGTTAGAGATGTTTACAGGTTGTGGAGACCCACGCCGTTGTACAGAGCGAAGCGATTGGAGGAGAAACTGAAGACACCGGCGAAGATATATTATAAATGGGAAGGCGTCAGTCCACCTGGAAGCCACAAGCCAAACACTGCGGTTGCACAGGCTTATTACAACATGAAGGAGGGCGTGGAACGAATTGCAACCGAGACAGGAGCAGGGCAGTGGGGAAGTGCATTGGCCTTTGGTACCTGTCTGTTCGATCTAGAGTGCACCGTATATATGGTGAAAATAAGTTATGAGCAAAAACCTTACAGGCGAGTTCTCATAGAGACCTGGGGTGCGGAAGTATTTCCCAGTCCTACGCTAAGAACAAATGCGGGTAGGAAGGTTTTGGAAGAAGATCCGGAGTGCACGGGAAGCCTGGGTATAGCAATAAGCGAAGCGGTAGAGGATGCGGCAACGCATGAAGGCACGAAATATGCGCTTGGAAGCGTACTTAATCATGTTTTGCTTCATCAGACGGTTGTGGGCTTGGAATTGAAGAAGCAGTTTGAGCAAATTGACATTTATCCTGATTACATATTTGGATGCGTTGGTGGTGGAAGTAATTTTGCTGGGCAGTGTTATCCATTCGTAGGTGATAAACTGAGGGGTGAGAAACCTGACCTGCAAGTGATTTCATGTGAGCCAATGGCGTGTCCAACACTGACGAAAGGGCTTTATACATACGACTTTGGCGATATTGCAATGCTAACGCCACTTCTTCCTATGCATACCCTTGGACATGATTTTGTTCCACCACCGATACACGCAGGCGGATTGCGATATCATGGAGATGCGCCGTCATTATGTAAGCTCACTCACGAGGGATACATGGGTGCGGTTGCATACCACCAGAACGAAGTATTTGAAGCTGCAAACCTGTTCGCACGTACAGAGGGTTTTGTTATAGCACCAGAGACTGCGCATTGTGTGAAGGGAGCGATAGACGAGGCGTTGAGATGTAAAGAAACCGGGGAGGAGAAGGTGATCTTCTTTGCGAACAGCGGACATGGGCACTTCGACTTAGGAGCATACGATGCATACCATGCAGGTAAGCTGGTCGATTATGAGTACCCTGCGGAGTTGGTGAAGCAAGCGCTGGCAAATTTGCCGAAGGTGTAAACAGGTTATAAGGGGCTGTTTGCACCCCCAATAATACCTACTATCCCAGCAAACTGCTCCTTCCACCCCGGCATCGCTTTGTTCAACACCCCGTACACGAGGTCAGTATCACCGCTTTTGATCGCAGCCGCTTGCTACCGCAATAATCATCTGTTCGCCGTTTTGTTCCACTTTTAACCTCTATACAATTATAAAAACAAAAAATAAGTATGAAGTTAAGATTAACCGAACAGTCGAAGTCGGCATTTGAAAAAGCAGATGAAGAACCCTTCTACTCCATTAATCATACGAATGGTATCTCAGTTAATTCCTTTTTATCACTGCTAAAGGAAATTGAAAGTTTTATTCATGAGTTTGAAAAAGCCATTGGAATGAGAGGGGCAAGAAAATGGATAGGAGAAAGATTGAATGAAGCAGTTAATGCTGGACGGACAACAGTGGAAAACCATCTAAAGAAGATGTATTTTTCAGAGCTCACAATAAGCTCCGATACCGCATACATTTTGATAGAGAATTATGAGTTGACAAAGACGAAGATGTGGCTAATAATAAGTAAGTATTACGCGTATAACTTTACAGTTTTGCGGTTCATGGTCACCAGACTGGTCCATGAAGATACGCATTCACATGTTCATAAAACTGAATATTCTGCGTTGCTCTCGGAACTCGTGGATAAAACGAGGGAACGAATAGAAAAGAAAAAACCGGCGGCAAAGAGAAAAATAAGGAAGGTAGCGCTGGAATTCACTGCTCCTATCTATGTCAAGGAGAAAGAGGAGATATTAGCAAGGAGAATGCAAAGATTTGCTCTCGATGCTTTCTTGAAGGCGTATTATGAGTGCGATTCTGATTGGTATGGATTGCTGGGCGTGCCGCTGTTTTTAGCACCTCATTCTGAAGTTGTGGAAGAAATAAGGGGGATAGCAGGGCGAAAAGTGGAGTTCAAGAATGGATTCGTGAGTACATATAGAAAAATACTGAGAGAATACGTCAGTGCGATAACAAAAAGTGAAGGAAGGATATGTGAGGATGCAAGGGGTTATCTCCTATCGAGCACTGAAGATTTGATAAACGCGGTGAGGATGTGTTTAGAAGACGATTACAGTGGATTAAGAAAAAGAGAAAGGGAGAGGGTATGGAAACCTGGCGTTAAAATATAATTCTCAGTGGAAAAAAAAGAGAATAGCCGCAATTACCATCAACACAATCGCAAAAATCATCACGAGCTTTAATGCGCCAACGTCAGTACCGAATATAATAGGTATTGGACCAATCATAATAACGCCACCGCCTCTCATGCCTGTTTTCTGTTCTTCCATGCCCTCTACCCCGGTCTTCCAGCTTTGGTAAGCCATGATAACTATCCCTGCAAGAATGACCAGAATTCCGATGAACACAAGCAGGAACCCCAAAGTTATTATTTTCATTTCTTCTTTACACCCCTCGCCGCAAGTAAACCCGTAGCTGCTGCATTAACTATGTCCCGTGATAAACCAGCACCGTCACCTGCGACAAAAAGATTCTTCACCGAAGTCTCCATATTCTCGTCCACTTTTATCCGCATCGCGTAGAACTTTATCTCTGGTGCATAAAGCAAAGTTGAATCCGACATAACACCCGGTATAATCTCATTCAGTTTCTCCAATCCCTCTATGATGTCCATCGTGATTCGATGAGGGAGAGCCATAGAAATATCACCAGGAGTAACGTCCGTCAGCGTGTTTTTCACCAGGTTCCGCTTTATTCCCCTCCATGTTGACCGCCTTCCACGTCTCAAGTCGCCCATTCGCTGTACTATCGGCTTGCCACCACCAATTGTGGTTGCTAACTTGGCAATTGACCGCCCGTACCGGGTGGTATTTTCAACCGGTTTTGTAAGCTCCACGCGCACGAGGAAAGCAAAATTGGTGTTCTCAGACTTTTTTGTTTTCATCGAATGCCCATTTACACCTATAAAATCATCATATACTTCTTTAACTACAAATCCTCGCTCATTTATGCAGAACGTCCTGGCAAAATCGTCATACCGCTTCGTCCTTATATGAAACTTCGGGTCGCGATTTATCCTCGTCACAGGATTCATGGTTATCGCCAGCACCTCTACCCTCACGCCGACGTCTATACCCGCATATTCTGCTTCTATCCCATGCTTTTTTATCATCTGCTCGACCCAAGAAGCACCGACCCTACCAGGTGCTAATATTGTGCATCTGCACCTTATTTCTTCTCCGTTATCCGTTATCACACCCCTGCATACTTTTATTCCTCCTCCTTCCTCCTCTATGAGAAGATCGGCAACAGAGGTATTCAGCATAAATTCAATACCATGCGCCGTCAAATTATTTTTAAACGATTTTATCACTTCTTTTGTTTTATCTGAACCTATATGTCTTTGATTTATTTCTACGAAGCTAGCACCAACCGAGGCTGCTCGCCTCTTCAATTCTTCTATATCCTCATCATTGCCTTTATACAGCTTGTCAGGCATGCCATGCTCAAGGAAGACGCTGTCCACCTCGTTCACCAGATGCCATGCAAGCTCGTGATTACAAAATTCGGTAAGGTCACCGCCTATATCGGGTCTGAGATTTAATGTGCCATCGGAGAATGTCCCTGCACCGCCTAACCCGCACATTATATTACAGTCCTTACAGTTAATACAAGTCCCAAGTTCTTCCATAGGGCAATTTCTCTCCTCTACGTCCTTGCCCTTTTCTATCAACAAAACTTTCCGACCCTTAAGCGCTATGTCTTTTAGTTCATTCGCAGCAAATAGTCCCGCAGGACCTGCTCCTACTATAATTACGTCATAGTCCTGTTTCATCGTCCAGTCCACGGGCCGGGAGGGATTTGAACCCCCGACGGGCAGGTTAAGAGCCTGCTGCTCTACCTTTCTGAGCTACCGGCCCAACGCATACACGCTTAAATTAAAGTTTAGTCAATATAATATTTTTATTTATTGTATTATTGATGAGATTTAGTAGGTATTTTATGCAAATAAAATTAGAAGAAGCGGAAAAGAGAGGAAAAGTTTCGTTAGAAGAAGCGATAGAGAGAAGGAGATCTAGGAGGGCTTTCAAAAGAACCGCGGTGACAAAGAAACAACTTTCGCAATTGATATGGTCTGCGGGGAAGGCGCCTTCGGCTGGTGCTACTTATCCTCTGGAGCTGTATGTAGTAATAGGAAAGGAAAGCGCAGAAGATATAGGTGCCGGATTATATCACACAAAGAAATATTCAGAGTTAGAACTGCATAAGGAAGGAGACTTACGGGAAGAGTTAGCAGTAGCTTGTTTAAACCAAATGTTCATCGCAGATGCCCCGGTATCTTTTGTGATTATCGCAGAGTATGAAAGAACAACCCGCAAATATGGCGACCGCGGGGTAAGATATGTGCATATAGAGGTAGGGCATGTGTCGCAAAATATCTACTTGCAGTGTGAAGCGCTGGGTCTGGCTACCGTCGCCATAGGTGCTTTTTATGATGATGAGGTTGCGGAGGTCTTAAGCCTTCCGGAGAGGTATAAGCCAATATACGTGATGCCCGTGGGTGTTGGTTTATAAGATATTCAGTAAGAGAAGAAGTAGATAAGGAGAGAATGATACCATGAAAAAAAGTGGAAAAGGATTATTAGGGGACATAAGGGTAATAGCATTGTTATTGTGCGTCTTAGCCGCTTTATTTGTCATCTATGTTTATCCTCCACCGCCCGTGAATGCGGGAATAAATGGAAATCTGAGATATGGCTTGGATTTAGTTGGAGGGAGTTCGCTGCAGTTGAAATTAGAAGGTACTTTAGTCAGGATAGATGCACCGGTTACGGTTAATGAGACTGAAATCGTTGAGTTTCTTGAAAAGGAGTTAGATACTGAGGTGACTCCTTACGAGGCTGATGACGGAGCGATATACGAGATAAGGAAGAGCGTTACAAAGGAGCGGCTGTCAGAGGTGTTAAAGGGGATAAACGGTAGTATAGCGAAGAGACCAAATGGCGAAGATTTTTTCGAGGAATCCCTAACGCCAGCAACAAGGGACGAAACTCGCCGAATAATAGAAACAAAAATAAACATGCTGGGATTGGCGAGCACAACGATAAGAACAGTTGGGAATAACCTCATGGTTATAGATTTAGCAGGCATAGATATCAAAACTGCAAAGGATCTCGTGGGCAAGCCAGGGAAGTTTGAGATACGAATACAGACGAATGGTACGGAAGGAGACATAGAGAAAGGGCAAAGATTGGCAGAGATTGGGAATATCACCGCGCATGTGATGTACGGGAGCGAAGGAATAGAAAGCGTAGGGACTACGCCAACGAGCGAGACGAGGAAATGGCAGGGTAAGGAGTATGAGGAATGGGGTGCTCCTTTTGCATTAAATGAGAAAGGCGCGGTTGCATTAAGAAACGCTGCGATTGAATATGGTGCAATAGACAGCCCTGCGAATCACGAACTGGCAATGCTGCTTGATGATGTGGTGGTGTACAGTGCACCGATAGCGGAAGATGCTTGTGAGAAACTAAAAGGGGGGGTTATTTATGTGTGGACAGCGAACACAGGGACAGGGGAGGAAGGAAAAGAAGAAGCAAGGGAGCTGATAATACACTTAAAAGCAGGCGCGTTACCAGTGAATGTGGAGATAATAGGTTCAGGAGAAGTGCCCGCATATTTGGGCGAGAAATTCAAGGAAGGCGCGTTAATCGCCGGGTTACTTGCTCTTATTTCCGTTACAGGAGTTGTGAGCTTACGATACCGGGAGAAGAAGATAGTATTGCCGATGTTTTTTGCACTTTTCAGTGAAGTAATACTGATATTGGGATTTGCAGCAGTGATACACTGGCAGTTGGATTTGCCAAGCATTGCAGGAATAATCGCGGTAATCGGCACAGGAGTGGACCAGTTGGTGATAATAACGGATGAAGTGCTTTCAGGTGGTCGTTCCTCCGCCACAATGTATCGTAAGCGAGTATCATTTGCATTTGGTATAATTTTCATCTCTGCCACGACAACTATCGTGGCGATGCTTGCACTTGCTTTGATGGCACTCGGTACATTAAGGGGTTTTGCGATTGTGACCATTGTTGGACTACTTTTTGGGATTTTTATTACGCGACCGGCTTATGCGAGGGTGATAGAGGAGATAATGTAAAATAAGAAAATGAAATTTGTTCAAAACATGAGAGATTGAGGAAGGAAGAACGACCTTTATGGTTCTTCTAAACCAATCACACCCGAACTTTTAGCCATCTTTCTGCGTTCTGGAATTAGAAAAAGAGCGACAATAATAGCAAATGTCCTTCTCACGCAGTTTGGAGGTGTGAAAGGGATATTTGAAGCGGATAGGGAGGAGCTTATGGAAATAGAAGGTCTAAAACGTCTACATCTATTTTCATATGAAATTTCGCATTCAAGATAACAGGCAGTCGCCTCATTTTAAACTGATACTCATCAAAAGAAAGAACAGAAATCACCGTATCGTATTTCAAGTCCAATTGCCATATAGCATCGAAAAATTTTTCTTTCTCAGCAACAGGGTCTTCCATGCGCTCTAAAAGGATATAATATCAATATCCAGCCCTCTGTTGAAAAGAAGCAATGGTTATTTAAAGTTATGCATTAGGATTCCAGTATGGGAAAGCCAAAGAAAAGAGTTTCTCCGAGGATCGCCAACCAGGTAAATCGGGACTTCGAGAGGCTTATCCTCCTATCCATAGTCAGTGCAGTAAGAACAGCAAACGCTCCATGGGAATGCAATTTGATCGGTCGTCCATGCTGGGATCCACGAATCGTTGCCATCTGCGTTTTCATGAAGGTATCGCTTTGTAAGACGTATGATGGCATAGAAGCATACCTCAAGTCAAACACCGCCGTAGCGCAAAGCATGAGCGTCGAACAACTGCCAGGGCATAGTGTTATAGCGAGAGGAATGCCAAAAATGTCTATGTCGTACATTCGGATAATTTCAAAGCTTGTTACCTTTCAAATGAGGCGAAGAGGCATGGACATCGCAGTGGACAGCTTGGGATTCAGCCTTAAAACGAGCAGTAAGTGGTTTAATATCAGAATAAAGCGCAAATCCGAGAAAAAAGATTATCTCAAGTTCCACATCGTTATTGACGTTGATACGGAGATAATCTGGCATTTCACAATAACGGATTGGAAAGGTGCGGATGCTAAAGAATTCAAACGGCTGATCCGAGATTTACCCCACATTCGCAAGGCTGCCGGCGATAAAGCATATTCCTCTTGCGTTAACTGTCAGGCGGTGACTGACAAGGGGGAAAAGCCATTCCTCTGTTTCAAGGCAAACG
>PIXU01000245.1 GCA_003601795.1 Candidatus Methanophagales archaeon | reverse complement strand
GATGAAACAATAAACGAGATAAAAGGTCTGCGAGAGGACTTGAAATCGTATATGGAAGAACGGTTTGACCGATTAGAGCACGAAGTCATGGCAATAAAAGCTAAGTTGGGCATGGTGTAGAGCAAATATTAGATGGAACTAGGAGAAGTTGCTGCGAAGCGGTTTGATCAACGAACTAAACCCTTACAGGTTACAGGGCTTGCGGGGTCAACGGGGCGGAGCCCCGTTATTTGGAATTTGGAAAAGTTTGGTAAAAATGCGCAATCCGCAAGCCTTCTGTCCTGCTGTCCACACCCTCAATCTCGTTATCCACCACCTCTCAAACTTCGACAGCATTTCATTTTCTAAATTCTAAAGCTCTCAACCTTTGCATCCGCTGCTTCGAACTTTGTCAGTTCGGTACTCAGATCGCGATGTGGATAACAACGGTGTGGATAATAATAATGAAAAATTTATTTTATACCTCATAGGATAAAAACCGAAAATCTTTTTATTAATGGCAACTAAAAATGTCTAATATCTTACACAAGCATAAGATAAAGGTGAAAGGGGAGAGCAATGGGAAAAGGCGGTAAAAGCATAAAATCGCGATAATGATGCATCTTTTGCGGTTAGAATCCGCGGGGAAAAGGGTGAAGCGAAGATGCAGGGGAATGGTAGAAAAAAGAAAAATGGGAGAGAACGGATGCCCCCTGCAGTGTCTTGACCGTGGTGCGAATCCACGAGGGGGCGAGGCGAGGGGGGAAACTTTTGGCTATCCCCTATTCGTTATGGAGAAATTAGGAGGTGAAAAAATGAAAAAGGGATATATGATGGCGCCGATAGTGATATTAGCGGTGTTAGTGTTAGCAGCGTTCAGCACGCCGGCGTCAGCGCTTGCAATAAAAGAATTGAATACAACGATAAATGGCACAATTGCAGGCGATGTATATGTCGGTGGCGGAGAAGGTGACGGAACAACTTATACTCAGAACTTTTCTGTGCCAAACGGAACCATCCTGTGGGCGAGGCTTTATGTGCATGTATGGGCAAGTGGACAGAGTAACGGCTGGTTGAACATCACATTTTATAATGGAACCGGGTGCACGCAGAACAATCAGTATCTTAGTTTCAACTACGATGGCAGTAACAACAATGAAACCCAGGGCTACTATGTCGGTTGTGGATACGGAACCTACTGGAAATACTGGAATGTAACAGATATAGTTAACAATGGGTATAACAATGTAACTGCGAGCACGAGTGGTTTCGATGTCGGTGAAGTAAATGGTATAGCGCTCGTTACGGTATACGAAGACGGTGGAGAACAGGCGACATACTGGGTTAACGATGGGTATGTCCATTTAGGGACAGCATACTCATGTGCAGTTACAAGCAATACAACGTGGTTCAATGGCACGGTGAACAAAGCGCAGAACGCCACACTCTGGACTATATATCTGACTGGTGATTCGGTGTCGGATTACCTTTACTTTAATGGACACGAGTTATCAAGTAACGCAGCAGACGGTGGTGGAAGCACGCCGGACAAGACATGGAGTGCAGAGCAGTATTTTGACATTGATAGCTGGCATATAGATAAGAATTGGCTGGACCCAAATCCATCAACCAACAATGTAACATTTGGTAATGTGAGTGAGTCATCACTGCGGGCAGTTGTTGCAGTGCTGATAAATAGAGAGCCGAAGCCAGACCTGAACGTTACGAAGATTGAGACGCTGGTGGAGAGAGAAGGGATGATGCCGTTTGAGCTGGTGGCAAACCATACATACACGATAACTGCAACGATAAAGAACAAAGGGACGGCGAATGCGACTGATTTTAATGTAACGATGCACGAGAATGGAGCGCTAAGGAATGATACATACATACCGATTTTAGTCAAGGGAGAAGAAGGAGTCGTGCAGTTCAACTGGACGCCGAATGCGACTGGGACCTACGCATTGACAGTCACTGCGGATGCTTATAACGATGCAATAGAAAAGGACGAGACGAACAATGCGAGCACGAAGAATGTAGCAGTGCTTGATGACACGGGACCAGCGGATTTGGTGATTCATCCTGATGACATAACATTCCTGCCCGCTTACGGATGGCATACTGCGAACAACAACACGAAAATCATCGTAAAGGTGACGAATAGCGGAACTGCGGATGCGGGAAATACAAGCATTCCGTTCAAAGTGCAGTTGATAGTGGATGGCAGCACGGTGGAAAACAAGACGACATGGTTGATGGCGAAATCATATCGGTATGTCACATTTGAGCGTTATTTAGCAGCCGGGAGTCACACCGTTGAGGTCAGATTAGACCCGGACGGAAATGTTACTGAATCAAGTACAACTAACAACAATGCGGTAAAGTCGCTTAAAGTTGTGTCCTGCAGGATACTCGATACACACCATTATGGAGACATATCATCATATACAGGTCCGCTCTCAGGGAATAGCCCAGTAAACATGTTCGATGTAACGAAATTAGCGCCGGAGAACACCACAGTGGTTGACCTTTTGAAGAGCGTAGCACAGGTTGAACTTGGAGGCTCAACACCAGTGGGCTCCGTTGATGGACTGGAAGAGAATGATACCACACATTACTACTGGTATCCATTTGTGAATGGAATACCGGTGTACTGGGTGCCGGGAAGTAACTGGTCGAAGTATCAACTGCAGGGAGGAGATGTTGTGCACTGGGACATCCTTCGGTATGTGAATACGAAGAAAGCACCGACAGATTTCAAACCACGACCAATCATGGACTATCCAGAGCCCTTCTTGCATGGATACAATGGCACTGTATGGAACATCACAATAGTATATCCGAGTGGAGACGGTTCATATTACGATATAGCAGATAGAATAAAGGATAAACTGAACGATACGGTACCGGATGCGCGAATAAACATACGAACAAATGCAACTCTGACAGATACGGAGAAGCAAAATAATCACCTGATACTGCTGGGCACGCCGACAGAGAACAACATTACTGCGGATGTGAATGCGAACCATACGGAGGTGGGTATGCCTGTGTATTATAACACATCAACAGGAAACTTTGTAGATGATTCCACGGATGAGTCTCTCGGAGAAGGTGCGGTAATTGTGGAGGCGTGCGACAATCCGTTTAACAATGCGAATATTAACGACACGTGGAAGGACGAGAACCAGACGATATGGATAGCGACGGGAAAGACGAGCGAGTTTGCGAAAGAAGCTGCGGAATGGCTGATAAACAGGACCTGTTTGCTTAAAAAAGGAAGTGAACTCGATGATAAAGGGTTCTGGCTTGTGCAGTTCAAGTGCGGGGATGTAACTGGAGACGGAAATATCCTTATGAATGATTTTACCAGACTGCAGTGGTACGTAGGTAAGATTCCAGGCTACACACTTGCAAGCAAATGGGCAGGGGATGTAACTGGAGACGGAAATATCCTTATGAATGATGTTACCAGACTGCAGTGGTACGTAGGTAAGATTCCAGGCACTAATCTGAATTGTAAGAGCTGCTAAAAGAGGGGATAAGAAATGAAGAAAATAGCGGTAATAGGAATATTGGCATTGTTTGCAGTTTTTGCAATACCGACAGCATCGGCACAGGGTTACTATTACTTAGTTCCAGCAGATAGTAATGCAACATATGGCAACTGTATAGAAGTAGGACTCTGGACTCATCCAGCCATTTACCAAGCTTCTGGTGCTTTTAATCTCACATATGATCCAACATGCGCAGAGATAAGTTGTGCGAATTGGACGGGAAACACAACACAATGGCCCGGAGGAATTACATGCTCACAGCCTGCACTTGGTTCGTTTTATATAACTTACGCTGCGGCTGCGGGTGTAGAGTATCCGCCTGAAGGTGACTATCATATCGGGAATCTTACTATCTGCTGCGATTCGACAACATATTGTAAAGTTGATTTCGGTTATTTCGCCTATGAGACCTACCATTCGAATGTTTCAGATGTTTGGTGGGTGCCTTTACAGAACGCAACATTCACCTGTGGAGCACCAACAGAGGAAAGTTTCAGCAAAGACCTCTACGACGGCTGGAACTTAGTATCGCTGCCGCTGACACCTTCAGATAACAGCACAAGCAGTGTATTAGCATCGGTATTGGATAATGTCAGTGCGGTG
>PIXU01000244.1 GCA_003601795.1 Candidatus Methanophagales archaeon | reverse complement strand
TGCATATCGCTTCGACAACCATCACCCTGTTCTCCTTCTCGTCCAGAGTCAACGCTCCATAAGGACAGACATCCACGCATAACCCACATCCTATGCAACTTTTTTCATCCGAGACTGCCGTTATCCCCTCTATTTTCGTCTTTCCCGTGACAAGCAATCTCGCCGCTTTTGATGCTGCTCCACTCCCCTGGACAACTGCAAAGGGTATGTCCTTCGGACCTGACGCACACCCTGCGACAAATACACCCCCTAATACTGTATCTACCGGTCCCAACTTCGGATGCGCCTCCATAAGCAGACCATCCGCAGCGCGCGGTATCTTTAGCATCTTTGATATCTTTTCTATGTCCTTATGTGGCACGATACCTGTGCCGAGAACCACCAAATCTACTTCTATATTTCTTACCTCTCCTTTCAACGTATCCTCTACCCTTATCACCAGATTCCCAGTGTCGAGCTCTATCACCTCTGAAGGTCTTCCACGGATGAATCTTATGCCAATGTCCCTCGCACGGGTATAAAACTCCTCATAACCCCTGAATGGCGCTCTTATGTCTATATAAAATATGTAACACGAAATCTCTGGACGCTTCTCTTTCAGCAAAATCGCATTCTTCATATTAAACATGCAGCAGACACCACCTGAGCAATGAACATTTGTCTTCATGTCTCGAGAGCCGACACAATTGATGAACCCCAACCGCATAGGCTCCTTACAATCCGAAGGTCTTATAACATGCCCTTCCGTAGGACCAGCGGCATTCAAAAGCCGCTCAAATTCCATCGTTGTGATCACGTTGTCGTATATCCCATATCCATAATCGTTTCTCGGCTCCGGGTCATAGGTTGCGAACCCCGGCGCTACTATTATCACTCCTGCTTTTACCTTACTATATTTTTTCTGTTGCGAGAAATTTATCGCATCCCTATCGCACGCTTTTATACAGGCTTTACAGTCCTTACCTTCACTTCTCAAACAATTTTCCAAATCTATCACTGCACGGAGTGGAACAGCCTGTGGGAAAGGCACGTATGCCGCTCCTCGAGTACCAAATCCTTCGTTGAAGTCGTATGGCACTTCTACCGGGCATTTTTCCGCGCATTGCGCACATCCCGTGCATTTATCCATATCTATATACCTCGGCTTGTGTTCTATCGTGACTTCGAAATTACCCACGAATCCTTTTACTTCCACTACTTCAGAATAAGACATTATCTCGATGTTTTCATTACGTGCTACTTCTACCATCTTTGGTCCCAAGATGCAGATAGAGCAGTCATTCGTTGGGAATACCTTGTCAAATCGAGCCATTCTTCCCCCAATCGAAGGCTCTTTCTCCACTAAATACACATGGAATCCCATGTCCCCAAGGTCCATCGCCGCTTGCATTCCCGCAACTCCTGCGCCTATGACCACCGCATTCTGATTCACAGCAACTTCTGATTCCTCCAATGGCTCTAACAACTTAGCACGATAAACACCCATCCGAACTAAATCTTTCGCCTTCTTCGTTGCACCCGCCGCGTCCCATATATGCATCCAGCTACACTGGTCTCGAATGTTAACGAACTCAAAAAGATATGGATTCAGTCCCGCCTTCTCGCAGCACACTCTAAAAGTAGGTTCGTGTGTCTTTGGCGTGCATGCCGCAACCACCACACGGTTCAAATTATATTTGCGAATATGCTCCTGTATGTCCGCCTGTCCAGAATCTGAGCATGTGAACTTGTTCACAGACGTGCAGACAACCCCGGGTAATGTCGCGGCATATCTCGCCACTTCATCGCAATCCACAACCCCGCCTATGTTCACACCGCATCGGCATACAAACACGCCTATTCTTTCTTTGCCTTCCCCCTCTTTATCGCTTTTCACCATTTTGATCATTAGAATAAATTTTTATTGGGGAAGGCCCCAACTTTGTTATCTCCGCTGCAAACTCTTGCATCACCTTTGCAAACTTCATTCCCTCCGATGCGGAGATCCATTCCAGGCGAAGCCTTTCCGCTCCAAGCCCTAAATACTCCAACGCTTTCCTGGTATTTCCTACTCTTTGCTCCGCATTCAGGTTACCCGAGACGTAATGGCAATCCCCTGGATGGCAACCCGTAACAATGACACCATCAGCACCGTTTTTGAATGCATCGAAAATAAAAACGGGGTCTACCCTTCCAGAGCACATTACCCTTACTATCCTCACCCCCGGTGGATATTGATAGCGTGATACACCTGCGAGGTCTGCACCCGCGTAAGAGCACCAGTTGCAGCAGAAAGCCACTATTTTGGGCTCAAATTTCGCTTCCATTTTTGACTTTTAAATTAGCTCTAAGTCCTTTAATTTGCTAAGCAATACATCCACTGACTTCTTACAATCCTCTACCGTCTTCCCCCCTGTGATAACCAACCTTCCTGAGCTAAAGATCAATATCGCACTCTTGGGATCGTCTATTCGATACACTAACCCCGGAAAAACCTCAGGCTCGTACTCCATACCTTCAAGCTCTAACCCCACCACAATAGCACCTAAGTTGAGTTCCTTTCCGATATTGGCAGAAGCAACGATATTTTGCACCCTGAACTCCGGATGCTCCACCACATCTATGCCTATGCTTCTGAGATCTGAACTAAGCTTATCCATCACCGCCCGCACACCTTCTGCAGTTTTAGAGCCTGTACACACTACTTTCCCGGAACGAAAGATAAGGAAAGCGGACTTCGGCTTTCGCGTTCGATACACCAACCCAGGAAATTTCTTCTTTGTGAACACCGCATCTTCTAACTTCGATTCTATATATTGCAAGTCCAGGTAATCAGCAATCCTTGCATTTGCTACCACATTTTCTACCTTTATATCTATTTTTGTCATCTCCCCTCAACCCTCTCCTTATAACATAAAAAACTATCTGTTCTATTAAGGAGTATAAAAAGTAAAGTATATAGAATATTAAAATTATGCTTTGTGGAGATAAAGGAGAGGATGAAGAAGAGGATAAAAAAGATAAGAGGAACAAGAACCTGTGGTGGCGGCTCACATAAGAAGAGGAGAGGAAAGGGGAGCAAAGGTGGTTCAGGTAACGCAGGTGCATACGGACATCATTTTGTGTGGTCGTTGAAAAAGGGCATAAGGAAGGGAAAAAACAAATCACAACTGCCTCTCCGAAATCGCATCGAGAAAACGGTGAATGTAGGAGAGTTAGAGGAGATGCTGGCAGGGCTGATAGAAGAAGGAAAAGCAGAGGAGAAAACGGATGGCAGTGGTATTTATCTTGATACCGCTCAACTTGGAATAGAAAAAATATTGGGGAAGGGAGAAGTAACGAGAAAGCTGACACTTAAAGCGAACAAAATTTCGAGGACGGCAAAGGAGAAGATAGAGCGCGCAGGTGGAGAAGTAAAAGTAGAGGTGGAAGCGGCGAGTGGAGTGTGACTATTGCTTAGATGAACGAGACAGCTTTAAAAGATGCATTAACGTCTATTTTAAGTAAATTCCCCATGGTTGAACGTCCAGGGTGGCACGTTCATTTTAAAACGAAGTTAGCCTGGACTGCTGGCATACTCATTCTCTTTTTTGCTCTGGGTAATGTTCCCTTATTCGGGCTATCTCCAGAATCAATGGACCTTTTCGGCAGATGGCGAGCAATATTCGCGGGTGAACGATTCTCGCTGACTGCTCTCGGAATCATGCCGATCGTTGATGCTTCCATTGTTTTGCAGCTTCTTGTTGGTGCTGGGATCCTAAAATTGAACTTGAGCGACCCCAGAGACCAAGCGTTTTATCAAAACATACAGAAACTGCTTGTTGTGGTCTTCGCTGCGTTCATTAGCCTGACTTATGTGGTGGGCTTTTATAAGCCGGACCCAGGAATAGCATCACTGCTTGGTGTATCTCTGCAGTTCATCTCCGCCATGCTCTTCATTCAGGTCTTTATCGGGGGCATGCTTATTTACTTCATGGATGAAGTGGTATCGAAATGGGGTATAGGTTCAGGTGTTTCGTTGTTCATTCTCGCAGGCGTTTCGCAACAGGTAATTACCGGTCTTATAAGTCCAATTCAAGTTGGAGGATGGGCAGTGGGTGTAATACCAAGATGGATACAAATAGCGAGGGAAGTAGCACCATACGAGATATTGGAGGGAGGAATAACTTTCCTTTTCGAGAATCACCTGATAGCGCTTATCTCAACCATTGCGGTATTTTTCCTCGTTGTATATCTTGAAAGTACTCGCTTAGAGATACCGCTGGCGCATTCACTGGCAAGAGGTGCACGCGGTAGATTCCCAATTAAGCTGTTATACGCAAGCGTGCTTCCGATGATTCTTGTAAGGGCTTTGCAGACAAGCATACAGGGTTTTGGAAGGATGTTTTATACTCGTGGAATTACAATATTCGGGACGTATGACGAAGCAACAGGCAGTGCAGTATCAGGCTTGATGTATTATCTCGACCCTGTTTATAGTCCTTGGGATTGGTTCCCAGGTCTTACAACAATGCCTTATGCGGGATGGCAGGTTGTCACGAGATTGGCTGTTGACCTTTCTTTTATGGTCATTGGTGGTGCGATATTTGCACTATTCTGGATAAATACCACCGGGATGGGGGCAAAGGATGTGGCAGCGCAAATACATCGCTCCGGGATGCAAATTCCTGGACATCGAAGAAGTCCGGCAACGATAGAGCGGATGATGGAAGGTTATATACCGAAAATAGCACTCATGGGTGGTGCTATCTTGGGTGTGTTGTGCGTGGTTGCAAACATGTTCGGCACACTTGGGCAGGCATCAGGCACTGGCTTACTTCTGGCTGTGAGTATCGCTTACAGACTTTATGAGGACGTGGCATCTGAGCAGATGATGGAGATGTTCCCGGCGATGAGACGATTCTTCGGCGAGGAATAATTGTAGTGTGAGGTATCAGGTTTGAGGATACCTCTACTTTTTTCATAGCTAAGGAGAGTATATTATGAAGCAGGGGTGAAAGGGGTAGGATTTAGGGATGCGTTGACGGCTTTTTTAACTAAAATCTCGATGGTTGAACGCCCCAGAAGACATGTTCCACTCAAGACAAAACTTGCATTTACCATCGCCATACTTATTCTCTATTTCGCCTTGGGTAACATTTTGTTTATAGGAGGTTGTCCAACAATCCACAATCGGAAGAAAAAGAAAGGATGAATACCTCCGATAAAATTGGAATGAATAAAATTAGGAGGTGATAAAAGAAAAATGAAAAAACAAATCGTAGCAATCTTGGTAGCTATTGCAGTGATAACCAGTCTTCTTAGTGTAAGTGTACTGAGCCAAGAAGATTATAAAGATGATTTATGGAAATATCAGCAAACTGTTATGAATGAAGAAAAGCGATTAACATCAGAAAAAAACGTTAGTATTACAGCATACACTCCAGTTACAATTACCTCATCGGAAGATGAGTTTGGAGGATATAGAGTAAGCCCATGTGAGGCAATTGATATTTCATTCGAAAATACCACAGTTACAGGTTTCTTGAATGCTACAAATATGACAACTGTTCAGGCATATAATTTCAAAGGTTACAAAGGGAAAAACACTTGGATGGTTCAATGGTCTTCTTCAGATAGATTGCTGGATGTATATGTCAATGTCGCAACAGGTAATATCACAGGGATAGAAGAGCATACATATCCGCGTCCCTCACCTACTCCGTCACCAACGCCAACACCTGAAACAAAGACATGGCATTCTGTAATTACGTTCACTGGTAGCGAAGATAAAGTAACACAACCTTTCACTATAAAAGGCGATGAGTGGCGGGTAAAATGGAGTGTAAGTAGTAGCTCTGATTGGCCATATTTTTATGTATTTGTGTATCCCAGAGGTGAAACAGTGAGTTATGTTAGTCATTGGAGTTGTGATCAACCGTATTACAGCGATACCCAATACATCTACGAAGGAAATGGTGATTACTATTTTGATATTGGTGCAGCAAACTTAAATAGCTGGAAACTTGAAGTAGAGGATTATTATTAAATCCTCTTTTTTTTCTTTTTTGCTATGCCATTATAGAGCGAGTTTTTACCTTACGATAACTTCTTTGTATTTTTCGGTCAATTTAACAAGTTTATCTTTTTTACTTCACGCATTTCCTTTAGCATCATCCAATTTGCATATTGACTTCTCCTCCTACCATCTTTATCTCCTCCTCCGTCAGCCCGTACAAATCATAAACCAACCTATCAATCTGTGTATCAACCCATCCTCACCCAGCTCACTCCTTCCTCGTCTTCCGTCACCCTCAATACATACTCCATATAATCCTTCACTTCCTCTATATGCGTAATCAGAAATATCTGCCGGAACTTCTTTGAGAGCTCGTTCAACGCCGTTATAATATTCTTTTTCCGAAGCGCGTCCTGAGAGCCGAAAATCTCATCAAGAATTATAAAATTCGTTTGAATCGCACTTCTTTCCGAGACAACCGCGGAAATCGCAAGCCGAAGGCAAAGATTCGCTAAATCCTCCTCACCACCTGAGAACCTGTTTATCACATATGGCGTTCCTTCGTCATAAACGAAGACGTCATAATTCTCATCCAGCTCCAGCTTGCTGTACTTACCATCCGTTAACCTCCTCAGCATTTCCGATGCGTAATCAGATAGCATCGGGCGAATCATGCCCACCATGTACACCTTGAAGTCGTTCATTATGCGCTCAAGCAAATTGAGATACACTATTTCTGTCTCTTCAAGCTCCTTCTCTGCCAGTAACCTCTTCTGTTCCTCTATCTCCACCCATACACGCTCTATGTCCTTGCAAACGTTCTCAAATTCGTTCTTATGCCTTAAAAGATTTAACTTCACCTCGTTCAACTCCTCCTTCTTTCGCTCGTATCTCGCCTTCATCTCTATATATGCCATTTTATCAAACGCTAATCCCTCTATTTGCTCCTTCAATGCTGTTATATCTGCCACCATCTTACTCTCCAGTTCACTTAACGTTCGCACGTTATTTTTTACTTCCTCCATCCTTCCTATCTCTGCTTTTAACCCGATTATCTCACGATACACCACCTCAAGGCTCTTTAGAGCGGATATAACATCTTTATATGCATTTTCATCAAATTCCACTTCTATAATGGGCGATAAATCATTCTTTATCGTCTCCAATTCCTTTCTCCACCGTTCAAGTTCACGCATTTCGTGTACTTTTTCCACCTCTAATTCCTTCTTCTGTCTAACT
>PIXU01000243.1 GCA_003601795.1 Candidatus Methanophagales archaeon | reverse complement strand
TGTTTTACTTGCAACGCTGAAGAGGCATAAAAAGTATAACGCTCATTCCCCTAAGCCATCAAGAACAGAATGATGGATGGAAACCAAGTTTTCTTCGAGTTGAACAAGAGCTCAAAGAATGGGATGTACTTGCCCAGATAGTGCTTTGATACACTTCTGAATTTTCTCAGCCATGCTCTCAGGCGTGTCTGTTTTCAGCAGTGTTCACATGCACACCATCCTTTGCATATTCTTCCGAATGATTCACGAATCTGTGCTCCTTTACGTTTTCCCCTCTATTACCCCCTCGTATATCGAATATTCAGGTATTAACCCTTATCTCACCCTCATCGACTGTTTTAAACGTCTTTTTCGTATCGTCTCTTGATAGGTTCCTTTTGACAAAGAACCTTGTTTTCCCTCTCCTTTCAGTAAATGTCTGCACTAGTGGTTTATCTCCATCGTATGTCCCTCTACCTCTCCTTCTTAAGCCTCTTCTGCGGGGTCTATCTTGCTTAACCCCTTCTCTCCTGCCGTAATATAGATCTCTATGAGGTCTTTCAAGATTGTTCCCCCTCTATCTTCTCTCCAATCTATTGCACCTCTCTTACGAAAGCCAATACGGAATCGTACTTCCTTCCGAGCTCCTTAGATATCTGCAAGGTACTCTTATTCTACATCTCCTTCACGATGTAGAACATCTCCTCGATAGGGAATTTGTGGTGTTTAAATATCGTCTTCGTGAGGTCATTGAAATATCTGCCGCAAAGGCAACTCCCTCTATTGGGGAGAAACACCTCTTTGACTATACTTGACTCGACATGTTTTTTATATAATGATGCTTTTACTTATTTTAGCATTACGATGAAATACAGGAATGAGCGTAAAAATAAACAAACAAAAGGTAGGAGGGGAAAAGGAAAATGGAGAATAAGAAGGCGGTTCTGTTAATAGCAACAGCTCTTATAGTAGAAATGCTCTTCTCCACCGTTATAGAAGCCAAAACAGAGACTGAGACGCTGACATATAAAAGATTTTGACGAGCTTAACAAAGTTTGCACATACGAAGATAACTGGTGTGGGTGGGCAGATTATCCGGGGAAGGCGGTTGTTTACGGGTATATGAAGGATAAAGTGGAATTACCAGAAGGGACTACGGAGATGAAAGTGACAATTCAGATATGTTCAAGAGGGTGGGGAGAGGGGCTTGCGGTTGATGTTGATGGGTGGACCCCTGACTCCGCTATACAGATAATAGTTGATGATCAGATATGGGAAAATAAAATACCAAAAGGAAGAGTGCATCACAACAGTTACTACAAACACGAATATGGCGAGAGCTTCCCCACAAATGCCTTTAATGTGAGTGGGAAACATGATGTAACACTAACAATTAAAATGGTAGGAAGTAAAGGTGAAGATGTTTTGAAATGGCCAAGAATTGACTTCTGGAAAGCTATTCTGACTTTTTACATTCATGAAGCCACTCCTACACCAATTCCAATTATAACACCCACACCAACTCCTACGCCTACAGTAACTATAATGCCGACACCTACCCCTTCTCCCACTCCTATACCAATTATAACACCGACACCTATTCCCTCCACAACTCCAACACCACCAGGATTTAAAGCAGTATTCGCAATTGTGGGATTATTGGCAGTGGCATATCTTTTAATAAGAAAAAGGCAAACATAAAGAGGTGAGAAAATATGAAAAGGAAAACCATGGTGGGTTTGATAGCCGTGGCAGTAATTGTATCAGTTGCGATATTTCCAATACACGCTGAAATAGAAGAGGTTAACGCTTCAGAAAATCTTCAAAATATAAGTATAAAAATAAATGTCACAGCATCTACTTGGAGAGAGGGGGAAGAGCCATACGACATATACAATGCGACAAAATGGAAATTAGAAAGAGTAGGATTCAAAGTAGTCTCAAAGGAGAGCACTGTTTATGATGCTATATTGTTTATAAATTACGAAGAGCAGAAAGGTCCACCTTATTACATGCAGATAGATCACAAAGTTTATGGTTTAGAATATCCTTTTCCAGAAGTTGTTGGTTATGGAACTATTATCACATGTAGCTTGAGATTGGAAGATAGAGAATACGGCTTACTGTTTAATGAACATATAACAGCTTCTACACCAGGGGTAGTAGAATATAGAGGTAGATCCCTCTATGACGAAGCGATTTCCGATTTTAAAAATGATGTAAGATTCAAATGTCTTGGCGTTCATATTGCCAAAAGATATGGAGAGATAGGAGATGAGAGGGCGGTAGAACTGCTCATTCAGGCTTTGAAGGATGAATATAGCAGCAGTGTTCGATGGGAGGCTGCTGAGGCTCTTGATGAATTAGGCTATGAACCTAAAAATGATACGGAGAAAGCATATTATTTAATTGCGAGGAAAAACTGGGATGAATTGGTTAAGATGGGAGAACCGGCAGTTGAGCCTCTCATTCATGCCTTAAAGGATGAAGATAGCGGTGTTCGAAGGGAAGCAATTAAGACTCTTGTAAAGATAGGAGAACCGGCAGTAGAACCACTTATCCAAGCTTTGAAGGATGAAGATAGTGATGTTCGAAGGGGAGCAGCATGGGCTCTTGGAAAGATAGGAGATGAAAGAGCCGTTGAGCCTCTCACCGAAGCTTTGGAAGATGAATATCAAGTAGTTCGAGAAGCAGCGAAGAAGGCTTTGGCAGACATCCAAAAACAAAAAATCCTGTCATTTGGATTAATATTAATATTCGCAATTGCAGGATTGTTAGCGGTGGCATATGTTTTGAGAAGGAGGAAATGAAACAAATAGGGATGCACACGATTGAAATCAGGTATGAGTGGGTGTGGCTGAGGATCAAAGAAGCGGTATGTATGAACTGCAAAAATAAAACAAAAGGGGATGAAAAATGAGAAGAAAGCTGACCATAGTAATTGCCCTGGTCTTCCTTTGTGTCTCTTCCTGCGTAGTTAGCACGGTGGCACATAGCGACAAAAGTAGCACTGAGACAGTATCCTATGAATTATCGTATAGAGACTTCCCGCTTAATGAGAGTGTCTGCACATTTGATGATAATTGGTGTGGATGGGCTGATTACTGGCCTAAAGCCGTGATATATGGATGGATGAAGACAAATGTTAAAATCCCGGAAGGTGCAGACAAGCTAAAAGTAACAGTTCATGTATGCTCAAAGGGATGGGGAGAAGGGCTTGCCGTTGATTATGGATTGTGGACAAATAATTCAGGCATACAGATAATTGTTGATGATGCTGTATGGTATAACAAAATAAATGAAAGCACGATAAAGAGTGAGTACCATCACAGCTATTACAAACATGACTACGGTGAAAGCTTCTCAACAGATTTCTTCAATGTGAGTGGTAAGGATAACATAACGCTGACAATCAGGATGATAGATGGAGCAAGACTTGATTTCTGTAATGTCACACTCACATTTTATATTACTCATACGCCAACTGAGAAATATACCGGTGTTTGCTATGGTCCATTCAGAGACAACGAAGATCCCGAATTCGGGATTTTGCCAACGATAGATGAGCTGAAAGAGGACTTATTTCTCATCAAAAATCTCTCAAAATCAATTCGCACATATGGAATATCAAAAAACTTAAGTGAAATTCCGAGATTGTGTGAGGATATTGGTATTGATTGCTATCCAGGCGCTTGGATTTCCAGGTATAAATGTGATAATGAGAGGGAGATAGATAACTTAATAAAAGTTGCGAGTGAAAATTTGACCCATGTTAAGGGGCTTATAGTAGGTAATGAAGTGCTTTTGAGAGGGGATGTGTCCGAAGATGATTTGATTGAGTATATTAAGAGAGTAAAGAGCAATACAACACTTCCAGTTGGGACGGCAGAGATATGGAGAACATGGTTAGAGCATGAAAAGCTTGCGGAAAATGTTGATTTTATTTTGGTTCATATTCATCCTTATTGGGAAGGTGTCTCTGTTGAAAATGCAGCTGAGTATGTTGTTGAAAAATGGAAAGAGGTGAAAGCGAAGTATCCGGGAAAAGATGTAATTATTGGAGAGACTGGATGGCCAACTAAAGGAGATAAAATAGGAAAGGCAATACCAAGCGAAGAGAATCAAATGAAGTTCCTTTCAGGATTCCTAAATCTCGCAAAAGAAAATGAAATTCCATACTTTTACTTTGAAGTATTTGATGAGAAATGGAAAGAAAAACATGCAGAAGTAGAAGCACATTGGGGACTATACTATTCTAATGGCTCCTTGAAACCTCTTCTCTATGATTTAGTTCCTGAAGATGCGAAGGAGGGAATTGATAGACCACCAAGAACGGTTACTGTTACTAATGTAACTGCACCTATTATCGTTTATACTGAAGGTTGCTCTCCTGAAAATCGTTTTTATCCAAGTGGTTGGATGGGAGATATAGAAAGCTGGCAAGGAGATCCAAATGAAGTTTTAGATGAGCTTTGTACTGAATCTCCGCATTCCGGAAATACCTGCGTTAGAATTAAATGGTCTCCAGGCGCCGAAGGATGGGCGGGAATATATTGGCAATATCCCGTGAACAATTGGGGAGATTATCCGGGATATAATATCTCTGGTGCAAAAAGACTTGAATTCTGGGCAAGGGGGGAGAAAGGATGTGAGAAGGCTGAATTTAAGGTGGGCGGCATTAAGAGACCGGGGGAGCCATACTATGATTCCCTTGATGTTTCAACTGGTGTTATACATCTTGCTAAGGAATGGAAGAAATACACTATCGATTTAGAAGGAGCAGATCTAAGCATGGTTATAGGAGGATTTTGTTGGGTTACAAATCAAGTTCAGAATCCAGAAGGATGCACGATTTATCTCGATGATATCTCCTTTGTTGGTTCTTCACCATTGATCTTCGATACAGGTTCACCTACCAATCCATACCCATCCATCGCGGGCATCCACAACGGCACAATCATACCTTCCCACGACATCAGCGTGAGCAAACTATACACGTATCCATGCGCAGGCACGGGCGGGCATACCGAATATGCTCGTATATGGAACGCTACATGGGGAACAACCGCAACTTGGGAAGGCTATGCAGGCGACTGGCATAACATCTCTTTCGACAAAACCGTTGTTCTATTGGCAAACAAAACCTACAACTACACCATCCGCACAGGTTCTTATCCGCAAATCATTCACAGACAAAATCATACAACCCTGGATGGAAGCTTAATCACATGTACCAAATTTACAGATGCTAATGGGGAGATTTATTATGACTGGATACCGGCAATTCGGCTGGACTATACAGGGAGATAGGGAGGTTTAAGAGACCAGAAAGCTTAGTCTGCTATGCGGGGTTGGCACCAAAGGTAGAACAGTCCGGGGAACATATGAGATATGGACATATAAACAAGCATAGCAACGGATTTCTCCGCTGGACGTTCATCCAGAGTGCCGCCAATGTAAACGACCGTGTTCTTAGGGATATCCCTCATTTCAAGGCTCATAGTATTCCTCATTCTCTACCACATCGTCAACAATGTCTTTTTTAGCCCTTACAATTCCCGTCATCTCTTCCAACCCGACCGCTTTCAATGGCTTAAACACACGGTCTTTATATACTGCCGGGATCGCTTTCATCTTTTTATCACCTCCTTCTTTAC
>PIXU01000242.1 GCA_003601795.1 Candidatus Methanophagales archaeon | reverse complement strand
ACTTTATTCACTTCTTTGCATTCCTCTTTGATTATTCTTCCAAGTGCATAGCCCACTTTTTCGAGCAGTTCCGGATAAGAAGCGAGAGGTCTCAATTGTATGTAGAAAGGACTCCATAAACCAGAAACGAGCATCCAGCCACGTGGATTATCACGATACCAAGTTTTTATCAGTCCTTTTTCATATAGCAAACAAGTTATTTCTTTTCCAAGTTCCTCTTTCTCGTCTTTCCATGGCATTTTATTTTTTCGTAATGCGAAGTTCTATTCGCTCTGTATCTTTGCTATTAGTCTTTGAGCGCCTTCTTTATCAATCCAATCTTCAATCACATATCTAATTTTTACCATTCCTCTTTCCTTATCGGTATCAATCAACTCGAAAAAATAATCAGCACTATCAAAAAAATTCTCCGTTTTCTTGTCTATTTGATCCAATGCTTCAATAGGATGCCCGTGAAGATCTGCTTCGTTATTTAAACATTCAATTAGGATCTCACCCAGTGCCTGCATATCTTTATCTAAATCCGCAATCACATTACCGTCTTTATCCACGAGTTGCTTACATAAATAGTCGTGTTCATGTTCTTCGTCCTTTTCTTCTCTTCTGCCTTTAACCTTCTTTTTTCTCTTGCTCATATTTTAACATCCTTTTTAATAAGGGATGGTTTTATAAGTATTCAAAAATTAGTTTGCTACACATGCTAAACGAACTTGATTCCCTGATTGAAAGACTGATATACGAGCGGTCTCCGGCTGAGAGGAAAAAAATTGCACTAAGGATTTCTGAATTCGGGGACGATGCAATAGACCCTTTGCTGCAGGCAATAGATAGGACATGGGAAACTACGGATATAGACACCGATATGTTTATCTTCGATGCGCTGTGGTATACGTATCAAAATATTGGTTTGAGACATTTTGAGCGAATACTAATGGATAAAAACAATTCATTTCGAAAATATTTGGCTAAATTCTGGATAGCAATGATAGAAGGAAAAGAACTTCCTGAACAGCCTGCTGGATTAAAGTGGGGTGATTAATGCCTGATAGCGATATGAATTGGACTAAAATACAGGATGAAATAAAACGCTGTGAGAAGTGCAAAGAAGAAGGCTTTTACGAGGTTAAATGCCCTGATGATAGAATCCCCACATCAGGACCCCAGAACGTGAAACTCCTTTTTGTTTCCGAAGCACCGCCTCTAAACACTCGTTACTACTTCTACAACGAAAACTCAAATGACCGACTGCGGAATAGTTTATTTGACCTCTTACGAAGTGATTTGGGCTATGAAATTAGCATCATAAACGATTTTATCGCTGCGGGTTTTTATCTTCTGCCGACAGTGAAATGCCCCTCGGCAAGAACCGGACGAAATGCAGCTCCTCCTGGAAAAGTTATAAAACTCTGTGCAGAACAGCACCTTAAACGAGAAATAGAGTATATAAACCCTGAAGGTGTTTGTTTATTAGGAAGGACAGCATTACAGGGTTTTTTAATATTACGCAATCTCTGGGGCATGCAAATGAAAGACTCTGGGGAAGTGGGGAGAACACTATCCGGAGCAGCAGGAAAAGTGTTAGAGGTGAAGATTTTGGATAAAAACACCAAGTTTATGATTTCTTACTGGCCCACGAAAAGACATCGCAAGTTTCATGAAATAAGCGAACACATAAGAATGTTGATGGAGATAATAGGTTTTTAGTCGCAGTATATCATTTATAATGAAAATTGTAAAGTGCAAAAGTCAGGTTTTCTTTTCCGTAAACGCTTTTCTTTTTGAAAAGAAAAGGGTTTAATTATAAGAACGCCATCGCCTCTTTGCAAAACCTCCTCGCCGCTCCTTCTATATCCCTGCTTTTGTATATTGCAGACCCGATAATAGCATACGCCTCTTTACCTTTTACCGCTTCAAATGCTTTGCTTATCGTACCTCCCTGCGAATCAATCCCGGGCATGCAAAACTTCGGCTCGTTCACGATTTTCGACAGGAAACGATTGTATTCCACGACAATATCGGGTTTGCTTCCCGGAGCTACAAAATATTCCACGCCGCATTCCGCTGCGATTTTGTACATCTCTTTTGGTGCGTCAGTGTCAATAAATCCCCCTTCTCTATGCAGGTACTTCTCATGTGTCATTTCACCACCCACCCAGGGAACCAACCCGTTTTTGAATATCGCTTCGATAAACGCTTTCTCCGTGGCAGGACCCGCCATCGGGAAAATAATAACCGCTTTTACACCTGCTTTTGCGCACACCTCTGCGAATTTATCGCCCATCGCCGGTATGTCCGTGCCTGCCTTTTGATGGTCGTAGATTACGGGCAAGTCGGTCTGCTCTGCCGCTATCTCCGTCAGTTTCGGTAATCCGTAGCGTAACGCAAGTGTGCACCCCACCTTATATCCCACGATTCCTTCAATCGAGCATGTCCGCTCAATTAACGTTTGGAATTCTTCCACCGTGGTTACGTCACACGCCGGGATTACGCCTTGCGTCATTTGAAATAGTTTTGCCATAACACTTTTTCTTTTTTACAATAACTAATTTTTATAGAACTATTGATATTTTTAATAAACCGATGACAAGGCTAATGGTTCCGCATCCCGGGCATTTCTCCGCATTGAAGGAGATAATAGAAGCAAAAGAGGAAGAGGGTTTAGAAGAAGTGGAAGAGGTGTTCATGGGCGGGTCGCCGGAAGTAATGGGGAGTGGAAGAGGGGTACTACATGCACCGCTTATTGAAGAGATAAGGGAACAAACCGAATATGCACATCAGCACGGCATAAAAATGGATATTGCAATGAACTCCACGTGTCTCGGGGGTCATCATCTGACCTTTGAGGGCTATAAGATGTTCAAGTGGTATTTCAGCGAGTTGAATAAAGCGGGTGTTGATGGTGTTATAGTGGCAGAGCCGTACCTCGTGGAGCTTCTGCGCGATTTTCCGATGAAGACCATTGTATCTGTTTTGTCTTACGTTGATGCGCCGCAGCGTGCAAAGTTCTTTGAAGACCTCGGGGCTGATGTGATAACGGTGGACACGAACATAAACCGGCATTTCCCGCTGTTGAGAGCAATAGTAAAAGCGGTTAACTGTGACGTGAGGGTGATAGTGAACGAAGGCTGCCTTTACCGGTGTCCTTTCAGGTATTTTCACTACAATCTCGCCTCGCATCTCAGCAGTTTAAACCAACCCCGCTCTCCTCTCTTCGCACCCGACTACTATTTCGATAAGTGCATAAACATCCGCCTGAGAAATCCCACGCAGATAATAAAGTCCGCGTGGATAAGACCCGAAGACGTGAAGGAATACGAAGCGATAGGGATAAAGAGCTTCAAACTTTCGGGAAGGACAAAAACGGTGAACTGGATAATAGAGTGCATGAAGGCGTATGCTCACAGGTCGTTCAAGGGGAACTTGCTTGAACTCCTGGACTGCCCTCAAATGCTCAGGTTCATGTTTTATGTGGATAACGAAAAGCTTGAGGGAAGCATAGAACAATGGAAGAACTGTAAAAAAATCTGTAACGAATGTGGATATTGTGATAAACTTACACAGGAGGTGTTGACCAGCATCAAATGAAAGTGATAGTTCCGCATCCTGGTCATTTCCCCGCATTGAAGGAGATAATAGAAACAAAGGAAGCAAAGGGTTTGAAAAATGTAGATGAGGTTTACATGGCGGGCTCGCCGGAAGTGGTAGGCAGCGGAAGAGCGATGCTCCACGGAGCGGCTGTTGAAGAGATAAAAGAGCAGACTGCTTATGCGCATCAGCACGACATAAAGATGAACATTGTGATAAATGCATCATGCCTGGGCGGCTATCACCTGACTTTTGAGGGTTATAAGGTGTTCGAATGGTACTTTGGGGAATTAAATAAGGCGGGTGTTGATGGCATTACCGTGGCAGAGCCGTATCTAATTGAGCTTTTGAAGGAGTTCCCGATGGAGACGGTTGTTTCATGTGTAGCGCATGTAGATTCACCGCAGCGTGCTGAATTCTTTGAGGACCTGGGCGCCGATACAATCACGGTGGATACAAACATCAACAGGGACTTCCAAACATTGGAAGCAATACTGAGAGCCGTGGATTGCGACATCCGAATACTTGTGAACGAAGCATGTCTTTATAAGTGCCCGTTTCGGTATTCGCATTTTAATCTCTTCTCGCACATTACCACCCCCCGGTCTTCTTTTTTGAATGCACGAAACCAGCCCCTGAATACCTTTGGCGACTATTATTTTGATAAGTGCATATCCATTCGTATGCGACAGCCGTCGGAGATCATAAGGTCGCCGTGGATAAGACCTGAGGACATGAAGGAATACGAGGAGATAGGGATAGAAAAGTTCAAGATTGCGGGTAGAGCAAACGCGGTGAACTGGATAATAAATTGCATGACGGCATACTCAAGACGGTCATTTAAAGGAAACCTGCTTGAACTTCTTGATTGCCCTTCTGAACTCCGCTATGCGTTCTACATAGATAACGAACGCCTGGACGGCAGCATAAAACAATGGAAGAGCTGCAACAAGATCTGTGATGAATGCCACTATTGCGATAGACTAACGAGTAAGGTTTTGAGCGTGGTGAAATGATTAACGCAGATTAACATGGATGAAAAAAATCAACCCGGTCAAACTAAAATAAATCTGCGTAAATCAGTGTAAATCTGCGTCTTAAATAGAAGGAAGTTATACTTTATATACAGTGAAATATCTTGCAGAAAAATGAAGGAAGAGATAAGTGAAGGCAGGAAAAAGCTTGAAGAAGAGCTGAGGCATCTGATAGGAAACATATTCGTGCCGGAAGCAAAAGTATTTGGGATGGTGTGCGGCTGTGTTGGTTTCGCAGCAGACCTGCGTGGACTGCAATATGACGACGTAGACGTATTCAGGGAGAAGATAAGCGCGATATTAGAGGAGATAAGCAAATCCGTTGGCGTAGAGCCGGAGTTTGTATATGCGAGAAAGCTGCCGGGGAGCGAAGAGGTAGTCACGCTAACGGTGAGGGAATTATGCGAACGATGCAAAAAGGAATTTGCAGGCTCTAAAGCTTCGCCGCGACCCGACATAGTGGTGTTAAAGAAAAATGTATGACGAATAACGAACCGAAACGAGAAATAGCGTTGTTATGGGATAAAGATACGCCTTTTATGCAGCATCTCACCGATAAGGGGTTTGATTGTGAGCTAATAATACCGGATCTGTTGTTTGCTCCGTTCTTTTCCTTTACTGGCTATAAGTTAGTGATAGTGCCCGCGGGATTTGGGAACGAACGATATTCGGGAATGCTAAAGGGACTCAGAGCAAATAGCGTGCGTATAAAGGATTTTGTAAAGGCCGGAGGGGTTCTTTTGGTATCAGGTGCGCTTTCAAACAAGGATGCATACAATTGGCTCCCTGTAAAAATCAAATACGTGATGGAGAAGAGGCGGGTAAGAACAGAGGTGGTGAAGGAGCATAAAGCAGCAGCAATAGTGGAAAAAGGAGAATGCATGTGCGATGGCTACTTCGACGAGGCGGGGACAGAGGGAGAAGTAATATTAAGAATAAAAGGAGATAAAGCTGAGAAGACGAAAGCGATTCTGGTTGTGTCGAAATACGGGGCAGGGGAGATTATTGCTACGACTATTCACGAATATCCGTCTGAAAGGTTTATTGCATATTGCGTGGGGAGAGAGCAAAATCGTTCGGTGATACATGGGTTCTGTGCTGGATTGAGAAAAGAAAATATTTAAATATAAATAGACAACAAATTTATTGTCAATAAAAATATTGGTAGAATAAAATGTTTAGCCTACGTCCTGTTAAAGGAGAGAGTTTTATCAATAGAGAGAAACTTATGGAGGATATAATGTATGACCTAAAAAATTCCTTTACGGGTTATGCCCTCTATGGTAGAAGAAGAATTGGAAAAACATCAATCTTTAAAGAAGTACAAAGGAGGTTGGAAGAAGAGGAAGACATAGTTGCAGTTTATTTTTCTGTTTGGGATTTGATGAATGATAAATTAAGTAATTTTATCAGAGATTTTACTGTTGCCGTATTAGACGCATATAAACATCATTTGACATTAAAATATAAAGCAAGGAATTTGTTAAAGGCATCATTCTCTTTATTGAAAGAAATACTGAGAGAATTGAATATCAGTATTAAAATAAAAGATGAAGTTGAATTTCTTTTAAGTTTTGACGAATCAAAGGCGAATTATGATAAACTTGTTGAAGATTGCTGGAATTTACCAGAAGAATTAGCAAAAGAAACAAATACAAAATGTGTTTTGCTTATAGATGAATTCCCCGCTCTAATGAATCTTAAAGCTGGTAAAAAAGTTGGTGAGAGTTTTATTAAGAAAATAAGAACGATTCATGAGGACCAAGAACATGTAGTTCTTTGTATCTCTGGCTCTATCAGGCATACAATGAAGATAGTCACAATAAATTCCGCATCCGCGTTTTACGGGCAATTTATCGTAAAAGAAGTAGGACCTTTAGAAAAAAAATACGCTAGTGAATTGTTGATAAAGAATTTATCATATATCTCTGAAGATGCGATTGATGAGGTCTATGATTTTTCCCGTGGAATACCGTTTTACGTTCAATTTTTAGGGAAGATTATGGAGAAGAGGGAGAGAATAACGCTCGCGGCGGTAAAAGAGGCGGAAGACGAATTCATAGAAGAGGAAGGAGACATCGTATTTAAAGATAATTTTGATAATCTGGGTTCAAAAGAAAGAGAAGTTTTGGTTGCAATAGCTAAGGGTCTTCAAACACCATCTAAAATAGCGAAGGAGATCAAAACCGTTCCAAATGCGATTAGCGTCTATTTAGGCTATTTAGAGGAAAAAGGATATATCGCAAAAAAAGAGAAGGGATTTTATGTTATAGAAGACCCTGTGTTTGAAAATTGGTTAAAAAGGAAGGTTCTCTAATCTATCCCAATATCTGAAGAATTATTCTTCTCGACCTTCTCTTATTATCCAATTCGACAAACACAACCTGCTGCCACGTCCCTAACAGCATCTTTTTATTTCCGAAAGGCACGGTTAGCGAGGGGCCCAGAAAGGATGCTCTTACATGCGAATGCCCGTTCCCATCGTGCCATCTGAGCTCATGCTCATAGTCTATTCCTTTCGGGAATAATCTCTCCAACGCATCGGGGAAATCTTTCAACAGACCCGGCTCGTATTCAATGGTCGTCACTGCTCCTGTCGCACCGGGCACAAAAATAGTTACCGTTCCATCCACGATGCCCGATTCTCTCAGCTTGCTGTTTACCTTCTCAGTTATATCTACCATCTCCACTTCTCCTCTTGTATCAAACCGCAGTTCCTTCGTTACAACGCTCATTTCTTTTCTTTTAGCACAGGTTTTCTTTTTTATAAAAAGAAAAAGAGTATATATAACTTGAGTAAATTCATTATGGGAACTGAATACAAAGTTGTCATTTTTGACATGGACGGGACGTTCCTGGATTCACGTGGGGATGGAGCAGTAGCACACGAGTGGGCATACGAAGCATTCAGAAAAACGCTGAGCAATTATGGGTTAAATCTCAGCATTGCGGAAATAGATAAGTATTTTCTTGCCCCGCTATTTTCTGATGGAGCTCAGGGCGTGAGAGCATTCTGCGATAGATTTGAGTTAGATTGTGCGGAGTTCTGGGCACGCAGAGAGAAAGACGTTATAGAAGCGAAGATAGACGCGATGCAGCGAGGCGAAATAAAGCCCTATAAAGGTTCTGAGGCGGTAATAAAATACCTCAGTGTAAAATCGTATCTTGCGGTGGTGAGCGATTCACAACAAGCATGTGTGGACTACGCGTTAGAGCACTTCGGGCTGAAACCGTACTTCAGGATATGGTACGGGCGTCAGAGCGAGTTAGAAAGTCTGGATAACAGGAAGCCAAATCCTTTTTACATAAACAAGGTGTTAAGTGAATTAAACACGAGCAAGGAGGAGGCGGTATTGGTGGATGATAGTCCCGTGGGTGTTTTAGCAGCCAGGAGGGCAGGCATTGATTCGGTTTTTATTTATAGAGGAGAGGAGAAAGAAGGATATAATTATAAACCAACTTTTTTAGTGCGAGGAATAGAAGATATAGGGGGGATTTTGTAATATGAGTAATGAAATGACAGCATTAGAGGAGATAACTGAAGAAGGACTGGGAATAGGTGGCGGGATAGGCGCGAAAATAGAAACGCCGGTGATTGTGTTAAATGAGAAGGCGTATGCGGAATCAATGGGGGAGAAGGGATTTGAACTCGCGGAAATATGTGAGGAGGTTGCGGATGAGACGGGGGCGAACATTGCTATCTGCCCACAACAAGCCGAGCTTGCGCTGATAGCTTCTGTGGTGAACATCCCTTGCTTCGCACAGCACGTTGACGCCGTGGAACCGGGCAGCCATACCGGATTCACAACACTGGAGTCCGTAAAGGATGCGGGTGCCGCAGGGTCGCTTGTCAATCATTCGGAGCACAGGCTGAAAATAGCGGACATAGAGTACATCATAAAAAAGGCGGCGAGTTTAGACCTCTTAACGATTGTTTGCACGAATAATATCGCAGTGAGCCGGGCAGTTGCCGAATTGAAACCGTATGCCATTGCGGTCGAGCCGCCAGAGCTGATAGGAACCGGACAGGCAGTGTCAAAGGTGGACCCCGGGATTGTCGAGAATACGGTAAAAGAAGTGAAGGAAGTAGATGCGGAAAGCATTGTGCTCTGTGGTGCAGGCGTTACAAACGGAGAAGACGTTCGGGCTGCGATAGCGCTGGGTGCAGACGGCGTGCTGCTGGCTTCTGGCGTGGTTAAGGCGGTGGACCCGAAGGCGGTATTGCTGGATTTGGTGTCGGGGCTGTGACGTTCAAGGAAGCTTTGAAATGAGATAGATGTTAGGCATAGAGAGGTAGTTCTAAAACTAAAGATGCTGAAAATATCGAAAGAGGGAGATTAGAATGGAGGAAAAATT
>PIXU01000241.1 GCA_003601795.1 Candidatus Methanophagales archaeon | reverse complement strand
CGGATTTCAGGACTGCGTTAACAGTAATAAAGGAGTCTAAACCGGATGTTGTTTATCCTGCTGCATTCCTTAACGAGCAGACGCTCATAGTAACCCAGGGAAGGAAGGACGCTGGTATGAATACTATTTACCTCTCAGTCGAATGTAATGACGACCCTGATTATTATACCGGGGTGGGGAGATGGGGAGAATACTCGATACAGGAGAGCAGATTTAGTCCTTATGCTATTCCCTCAGGGCCAATCCATGAAGTAGTCGAAAAATTCAAGGAGGACTTTAAGAACAGGTGGGGTACATCCCCGAGTATGATGGGGGCATCAACATACGAGGGTGTTTATGTCGCTGCGGAAGCGGTAAAGAACGCAGGAACTTTGGATAAGGAAAAGGTCAGGGCTTCACTGGCTGAGCTCGAGATGCCCCAGATTATAGAGGTGATGCAGAATGGTGTGATAGCCTTTTCGCCAGATTATAGAGAGAGTAAATTCGAGCTTTACATGGAGCAGTTGATCTGGAATGAAACAGCAGGCGAGACGAGACCGAAGATAGTGTGGCCTGATAGCATAAAAGAAACAGATTTTGTACTCCCGGATTGGTATGAGCCCGGGAGTCCGTAATTTTTTATTTTTTTATTTTTTATTCAAAACTATGGACCTTGGTGTTTTAATACAGATTTTAGTATGGGGTCTTTACGCTGGCTGCATTTACATTCTCTTAGCGATAGGACTGAACTTGATTTTCGGCGTTATGAAGGTGGTGAACTTCGCACATGGAGAGCTGTTGATGCTTGGTGCCTATGCCGCCTTCTGGATCTACACCCTTTCAGGAGTTAACCCCTATCTAATTATTACTTTAGCCATGATTCTTCTGGGCATTATCGGTGTTTTCATTGAAAGGCTTTGCTTCCGACCGATAATGGGTACAGGGAAGTTAAACGAGATCTTTCTCAGTCTTGGATTGATTTATCTGTTTCAGAATTTAGTGGCTTTGTTATGGACAACGGACTCAAGGTCTATTCATAGTCCATACAGCGGCGTGTCCGTTTCCATAGGCTCTATTCGGCTGCCACTGGATTATATCATCATTATCCTGTTTACAATTGTATTTCTAATTGCCTTTCAACTCTTCATGAAAAGGACCACCCTCGGGAGAGCGATGCGTGCTACAAGTCAGAACCGCGATGCGGCTGCTTTAATGGGCATTCATGTGGAGCGGATGGACATGCTCAGTTTTGCATTGGGTTCTGCGCTTGCGGCTGCGGCGGGAGGCTTATGGTTGATAAGTGGTCAGATAGCGGACCCATATATGGGTTCAATCCCGGCAATAAAAGCTTTTGCTGTGATCATCATTGGTGGGCTTGGCAGCATACCAGGGGCTATTGTTGCAGGTCTGACCTTGGGTATAGCAGAAAACGTAGTGCCATTATTCATGCAATCCTTTGTAGGTTTACTCGGCGTTTCAATGTCGTTCACCGCGTGGAAGGATACGATAGCTTTCTTTATCTTAATTATAGTTCTTGTAATAAGACCGACGGGCATATTCGGGGAGAAAGGGGAATAGGACAGGATGAAACTGGATGGGATAAACATAAAAACCGGGATTGGGATTATTTCACTCATCCCTGCATTTCTGATACCCCTGATTTTTGGAATCAATCAGTATTTGTTGACGGTTTTGATTATAACGCTTGTGTTTATCATATACTCATCAGCGTGGAACCTGCTTGCTCTTTCAGGTCAGGCATCACTGGGACATGCAGCTTTTTTCGGTATCGGGGGTTATGTGTCGGCGATAGTAGCAAATACTTTTGGTATGCCACCGATTGCGGCAATACCGGTCGGAGGTTTATTTGCTACGTTTATAGGCGTTCTGATAGGCTTTACCTGTATAAGGATGAGGGAGTGGTTCCTCGCCATGGTAACCTTCGGGTTTGCGATTATAGCCCATACGATAACCACAGAGCTTTCGTGGCTTACAGGAGGCTGGGATGGTATCCCCGCGAAGAGATTGATTCCTGTAACGATAACCAATTATATCATTTATGAGTATTATATCATGCTACTTATAGCGGTTGTTGTTGTCGTTATAATCCACCTGATAAAGAAATCGAGGATGGGGCTCGCAATGGAGGCAATAAGGGAAAACGAGCTTGAAGCAAAGGTGATGGGCATCAATGTAACAAAGTATAAGCTAATGGCGTTTGCTGTAAGCGCCTTCTTCACCGGGATTGCCGGCGCATTAGAGATACATCATTTTGGGTATATAACCCCTGAAGTCTATGGCATGGACATATCATTCTGGCCGATAATATACTCTATAAGTGGCGGTCTCTTCACCGTTGGCGGTCCAATACTTGGTACAATCGTAATTACATTTATTTGGGAGGTCCTGCGAACTTTCGGTTTGATGTATGAGCGATTTATATTGATTGGTGTGATTCTTGTTCTTATTGTAATATTCCTGCCGAAGGGACTTGTGTCTGTGCCTGAGAAGATAAAATCAAGACTTCGTCGATTCTAAACGCTCAATGATACAAGATTGTGGATCTTGTCTATTGACCTTTGTGTCATATGACACCTGGTTCATGATAGAATATAGAACTATAAGAAGGTGATGTACATGAACCAGGAAGAATTGGAAAGGTTGGTAAACAAATCGGACCGGCAATTGTTTATCAATGAGCTGAATACCGGTTTTGGACTGTCTCAAGTGGAAGCGGAAGCGCTATGCGATAGAATCACGATGTTTAATCGTGATTACTATGGTGGTTCCAGAGGACCAGATCAGATAGCAAAAACAGTGGTTGCTCTTGGAGAACCAGCGGGAAAGCCGATAAAGTATTGTCGGATGGTATCAGTGAATTTAACGATCTACGATGACGAAGACTATGAGGTTAGGCAAAAATACGGTATAGCTGCGGAAAGAAGGGAAGCGATAGAGCAAGGGGGGGTTCTGACCATGGAGGATCTTGCAATCCTTCTTGGAACAAGCCTGAGCACGGTAAAGAGAGACGACGCTTACCTCATGAAACAGGATATCACATAGCTTACACGCGGCTGGGTGGAGGACATAGGCAGGGGCGTTTCGCATAAAACAAAAGCGGTTGAGCTTTACCTTAAAAACTACACGCTTTCAGAAATTGCAAGGAAGATAGCCCATACACCCTCTAATGTAAACAGATACTTAGAGAGCTTTTCGGTGGTAGCATTTCTTCATAAGGACTCTTATCCCCTCTTAACAATCAGAAAGATAACAAAACTATCAGAAAGACTGATTAATGAGTATTT
>PIXU01000240.1 GCA_003601795.1 Candidatus Methanophagales archaeon | reverse complement strand
TATTTTTATTTGGAGAGAGACGGTAATATCCATTGGGATTCACCTCCTCCACATTTAACCTGCTGGAGGTGTCTCCCTTAGGATTTTTTATAATTTTAACCGATCTTGAAACACGACTAAAAAATTGCTTTCTGATGAGAGGGTAAGAGAGCACCTATTTGAGGCTGTGATCATTTCCCATTTGCGATACATGCCGCTTATAAGGATTGCACCTGAGAATATGGGATATATTATTACAAAGGATGAAGAAGAACTTGTAGATGGGTTTGCGTGGTATCTTGACAGGTCTAACAGGCTTGTTCTTTTAGCAGTGGAAGCAAAATATACACAGAAAGATGTAGATATTAGAGAAATTAAAAGGAAGGCAAGAATCTTAAAAGAAGATTTCCATATTAAACGCCTGATTGTAACCACAAATCATAAGACATTAGAAATAGAGGAAGATTATGCTATTATCCCTGCTGAAATCTTCCTTTTGTTAATGTAGTATGCTGCCACCTCCCGCAGATCTAATCCCCAATCAGCACCATACATCTGGCGGAAGGCATAGAGATAGATATAAAGAGAGCTTGTTTATGGTGGGAAAAACGCTCGCCCAGTATTCGGTATCACAAGGAAAGACATTTTATATTTATATGATGCATATAAGTATCAACTATGGACATAGATAATAGTAAGATATTACGGATGGTATTAATACCGGCAATGATAATAGCAATAACAATGGCAATATTCCCTGTTGTAATTGCTATTGCCAGCGCATCTGGATCTGGTATAGCAGTCACTCGTACTCTATCCACAAACACTCCCGCTCCAGGTTCAACGTTCCACGTATTCATTAATATCTCGGGTTTACATGTGGGTGGCATTGTAGAGACCATTCCAGAAGGTTTTGCATTTGTCAGTACCACACATCCTTCAAATCAAACCCATGTATCAGGACAGAAGGTTATCTTTGTAGTGGCTAACGAAACTTCAATAAGATACGAAGTGCGAGCGCCATCACAGGGAAGTGGGACTTTTAGCGGGACGTGGTATGATGCTCTGAGCGAGAAGGAAGGCGATATTAAAAGTATGAGCGCTTCTGTACGCGTAGTGGGAACACCCATGCAGAGTCCCACAACCACACCACCACCCTCTTCTCCAGTACCGGTACCAGCATTTGAAGCGGTATCTGCTCTTGCCGGATTGTTTGTAGTTGCAGTAGCAGTTTTAGTTTCATTCAGGAGAGGAGGGGGTGATAGTCGTGAATGAGTTAAAAGCAGTGTTTTTTTACCTGATAACCTCTGTAGTCTTGTTTTCCTCTACAAACTTATGTTTCGCTGATGATGTAGATGTAGACAACCTGTTAGACAGGTGTGAAATTGCGCCCGATCCAAAACCCTCTGTAATGGTCTACGATTACAAACTCAGCCCTGAGACATTAATGCCCGGTGATGTGGGTGTGCTCACAATAACACTTAAAAATATGCAGGATAAGCCGATAAAGAAGAAAATAGACATGACCACGACCACACATTATCCGGACGTTGACACTGAGACTTACTACACAATGGATGCATACATAAAGGAAGCTCATATCGTCGAGCGTGAATTTAGGGTCTATAACAGGTATACCTCTGCGGGAGTATTAGGACCGGATAGCAAAGTTGATCTCGGATTTAAAATAAAAGCACCACTTGAAGAGGGCATTTACATGCTGAAATTCGTTGCCGAGATTGAAGATACACATGGAGAGAGCAGCAAAGGCATTCGTTATTTTATTCCAGTTGTTGTCACAGGCACGGTAAACCTACTACCTCAGGAAGTTACTGAGGACGAGGTCAGGTTAGAGGTTGTAAATGAAGGGCTATCCGATGTTGACAATGTTTATGTTGTTGCTGTTCCATCTGTTACAACCGCAGGTATGGTGGAATGCCAGCCGGAAAAGGTATACATTGGCAAGATAAAGTACGGTGAGTCTGCCATTGCCGCTTTTAAGGTCTACAATACCAAAATTGGGGAAGGAGTGCCCCAGGCAGTTTTCAAAGCTGTTTATAAGAACGGGATAAACAAACACGAATCAAACCAAATATGTGTGACGATACCATGGCCATGCCCGAGCCCGGGCTACGATGAAGTAAGAAGAGAGCAAGTGGAATTGGGCGCTCCAACAGTAACACCAGTACCAACTTACTCATCTTCTCCGGGTTCCGCATCTGCATTAAAATTTAGACTGACGGGCTTTGGTGCAGGATTTGCAGGGCTATTCGTAGTTGTAGTAGCTGTTGTAATTTCGGTAGCTTTTGTTTTTTACGAAAAGGAGAAAAAAAGAGAGGTGAAGAAGGATGATTGATACGGAATTGAAGTTAAGCACGCGAAGTGGAAGAATAAGGGGAAGAAGAAAAGCCGAAGGTGTATTCTGTTGCATAGCGTCAATATTGATTCTAACATCGGTGTTAGCCACAGCTACAGCTACAGCTACGACTAGCGCTACGACTGCTTCGAATCCGAACACCGCTACCGCTTCTGTATCTGTATCGAGAGTCGAGGTAATAGATGCTGTCATGGCTTACATGAGAGCAACGTATTTAGGTGAAGAAACGAAACACCTCGAAAAGGAAGAACTCGGTAAACTTGCCTGCATTTATTTTTTTCATGGGAGGTATCCAAGGACAATTACAACAGCAACCGGAGAAAATGTCACGATATACAAGCCACTGAGGAGATTAGTCGTGCTGAATACAGATATAGCAGAAGCAATTCGTGTTTTAGGCGCCAGGGGCAGAATAGTTGGTATCAGTGATACGATAGCAAAAAGAAGTGATTACTTCCCTGTGATAAGTAAAAAACCGGTAGTCGGCACATGGAAGGAGATTGATCCTGAGGCGGTGCTGCGATTAGAGCCCGATGCTGTATTCGCGTACGGGAGATGGCCAGGTCCTGAATATATAGAAGACAAACTCCCTTCTACCATAACGGTCATTCGTCTGGACTTCTTCAAGCCGGAAGAACTCAGGGAGGGTATGAAAACGCTGGGATATTTACTTGAAGAAGAGGCTAATGCCTCTAAGTATCTCAACTGGCATGATAAATATGTCAGGGAGATAGAAGACAAAGTGTCAGCGATTCCAGAAGATGAGAAGCCAGTTGTTTTCCTTGATAAGAGTAATGTAGACTCAATAAGTGAGCGTAAGACGTATTCAAAAGGGACAGCAATGCATCAGCTCTGTGAACTCGCAGGCGGGAGGAACATGGCTGTAATAGCAGAGCTTGAGGGGTCATATCCCGCAATAGAAACAGAAAAGATATTGGAGCAAAACCCGGATGTTATCGTTGGACTTTCTCGCAAGGGTGGTTACAGGACCGATGATGAATCGGGGCTGGAAGAGGAGTATAAGAGGATAGTAGAATTGCCAGGGTTTAATAATATCCGGGCAGTAGCAGACGAGCGTGTTTACTTGATAGATGGGAGCATCGCTTTTGGCTCTGCATATCCCGTTGGTCTCGCATATATGGCAAAGTGGCTGCATCCTGACCTGCTCAAGGATTTGGACCCCCAGGCTATTCACCAGGAGTATATTGATAAGTTCTGTGGTATGGACTTCAACGTACGGAGACACGGAGTGTTTGTGTATCCTGTATCTGCATCCTGAGTAAGTGTACTTTATTTCACAATTGCATGAGCAAATCCACCGTACCCAGCAATCATTCGCCTCATCCTGTAATTCTTTATTCTGTTCTCCTGATGGTAACTCTATACATGTTCATGTACTTCTGTTCTCTTATCCTTATTTTTATTTATAGCAGTCGCAGTCGTAGTTACAGTTGCAGTTGCAGTTGTGGCATTTTTACTCTCTTTACCCTTCCTCTCGCAATCTCTTGTATATCCTACCACGTCCTTTAACCGTTGATATCTCCCCTATCCATCCTTCGTCATCTTTCCGCAGTTCCTCTACCTCTCCCACCTCCAGACCATCCATTCCTGGCATCCTGTAATCTGAGATGACAACATCAAAGTTACCATTCTCCGACTTCTCCAGACCCTGTTCCGCTGATAGCGCCTGCGTCACTTCAAAATCGTTCTGCCCCTTCCGCTCAAGGAACAATTTTGTTATCTCCAGCGCACCCTTCTCGTCTTCTACATGCAATACCCTTATAGGGTTCTTATTATCGTTCTTCATGATCTCCATCATCTCATTCTCATCTTCCACACCTCCTCCCTCAGCTTCGTCATCTACCGCCTCTTCCTCTCCTGTTGCTAATGCATTTGAGAACCTGATGAGGAAATCTTTAAGAGCTGGATGATTTGCCTCCTCGGACACCAGCCGGCATGCCGTTGCATAATTATAGCCATAATTCCTTGCTAACAGGTGTATCTTCTTCAATAGTCGCGCGGTAATACCATCCTGCTGCCCTGCAAGCTCGAATATCTCATCCTTGCGTATATCAGCGGTGGCAATGGAGGACATGTAAGTGAGGATGTTCATGAGGTAGAACATCATAGCCTGATCTTCTTTTATCTGGGTACCTATGCCTGTGCCCCTTCTCTTACTCCGCTTCTTCACCACCTCCTGCTGCTTCGATTTTACGTCTGCAATGATATAATCAATCGAGGAAGGGGATGTCAACAGCCCACTCTACACCCTCTACATGGATAGGATAGATTTTTAGATTACCAAATATAAATATGAAAAAATCAGAAACATCGAGTGATAAACACTCCATCTGCTTCAAACGGCTCTTAATTGTGTTCTCCGTGGTATAGGTGGCGAAGATGAACCTCTGCTGTAATCCACCCTACATCAACTGCTGCGTCAGTACGCTCTTACCGGTATCCTTTGCACCTTCGATGAGTGTAAGAGAACCAGCGGGTATACCTCCCATCTTCTTATCTATTTCCATATCACCACTGGTGAGTATCTCTTTGTTATCGTAAACCGAAGTAATGCTTATGTCATCATTATCGTCATCTACTTCTTTTGGCATCTGGCTCTGTTAATCAAATGCAGAGGTAATCAGGAAAAATTTTTGTTGGTTTAATCTTTTCTATCTATATTTGTTATAGTCTCTTGCAAAACTTTATCTATTATCCCATCTCATTCTGCCCTATGAGAGGAGAACGAATATCAATCAGGAACTTTGAAGAGGTCAGGTCACAGCTTGTGAGTGAGAAGGATCCAGTGGTG
>PIXU01000239.1 GCA_003601795.1 Candidatus Methanophagales archaeon | reverse complement strand
TAGTTGATTTACATGAACGGCTTGAAGCAGAAGCTTCGATTGAAAAAGTGCAGTCAATTGCTCCTTTTTTTCAACAGGATGTGCCAGATGATATAGAAAAAGTGAAGAAGAAGTTAGCTTCTGTTCCAGGTGCAGAAAGCTTTTTTAACGATGATTTTAGCATTATGCTGGTCTATGTCAGTCCAATAGCGGGATTAAGCGAAGAGAAGGTGAAAGAGGCGACAGATATGATACAAAATGACGTTGATGCAATTACAAAACCCGCAGGTGTGGACTATAAAATAACGGGTATGGCACCGCTGATAATAGAGCTATTAAGGTTAATGCGCGAGGACATGGTTTTCACTACGCTTGTAGCGGCGGCAATCATTTTTGGATTACTGGCATTGCTGGAGCGGTCGTTCACAAAGGGCTTTCTCGTATTCCTGCCACTGGTTTTTGGTATTACCTGGACTTTCGGGACAATGGGCTTCCTCGGCATACCTATATCCATCAGCACGGTGATGATAGGTGCGGTTATCATCGGTTTGGGTGTCGAATACGGGATATTCATGGTATCGAGGTATTATGAAGAGAGAAATCATGGCAGTACAACAAGAGAGGCATTGAGAATTGCGGTAACCAATATAGGGGCATCAACGTTTGGCTCTGCGGCGACTACAACTGCGGCTTTCTTCGCTTTAACGCTTTCCGTGATGCCAATGATTCAGCACTTAGGGCAAACACTGGCAATGGGTATAGTTTTCTGTTGGATCGCTGCCGTGCTCGTAAACCCGTGCTTTGTCGTTTTTGAAGAGCGTATAGAAGCGAGGAAATTAGCCGAAGGGCTGCGAAAATGGGTAGAAAAGGGCTAAAAAATGAGAGATAAGCTAAGTAAATTGGGAAAAGGACCTTTGGATAAGTATGCGCGGTTCGTATCGCATCATGCACTCGTGGTTTTGGCTATATTTTTCATATTCACCATTTTCACGGGCTACCAAGCATCTTTAATGGAAACAGCGGGGACGTCACAGGCGGATTTGCTTCCGGAGGATATAGAAGTGATAAATACATTCGAGCTAATAGCAGACCAATTTGCGGGTAGCTTTGTCACTTCAACGATTGCCGTGGAGACCGAGCCGAGATATGCAAAATCCGATGAGATACGCGATGTCCGCGACCCGGAGGTATTGAGATATGTTGACTTGCTCGCTGAACGTGCAAAGCTCGTTTATGGTGTTGTCGGCGCGGAAAGCGCGGCGGATGTTATAAGAGGAGTGAACGGAGGCAGAATACCGGTTTCTTTGCGTAGTGTGAAGTCGCTGTTGGAGCATAACGAAGTAGCAGAGCAGAGGATAAGTAATTATATCAGCGATGACTATTCACTCACGGTGGTGAGATTGAACTTGTTAGAGGATATAGATGTAGAGGAGGTAGTTGAAGAACTGAGGGAGGTGATAAATATAAAGAAACCGCAGGGTGTGTCGGTGGAAATTAGCGGTGATCCAGTAATAGAGGTGACGATGATGGAACTCGCAGAGGAAACGATGGGAATGACATCGTTTGTCAGCTTTGCTTTGATTATACTCATTCTGATAATCATATTTGCCTCGATTAAATACGGGCTTATTCCTTTATTAACCATTGTTTTTGGTCTTATATGGGCGATTGGCACGCTTGTTTTGGCTGGGTTCGAGATAACGCCGCAAACATCAGGTGTGATGGCAATGATAATGGGCATCGGGATAGATTTTGGTATTCAGGTTACAAAACGGTTCAGATTTGAGCTGCGAACACAGAAACGAGAGGATGCAATGGTTGATACGCTAAAGAATGTATTCTATCCAATGACGATAACGACCTTAGCGGCGGTGACGGGCTTTTTGTGCCTTGGACTCGGTAAATTGCCGGCAATGGCAGATATGGGCACGATGATGGCAACGGGTGTGGTGTTCTGTGCAATTGCGGCGTTAACGGTGGTGCCCGCGGTTCTGGTGCTGTTGGAGCGGAAAAAGGATAAAAGGTTGGGATAAGTGAAAAAGAGGATAATGCCTAAGATGAACAATGAGACGTGAAATAATAATCCAATGGGATCGAAGGTCATTAGACCATATCTCTAAGCATGAAATCTCTGAGAAGGAAGTAGAGAGAGCGGTGAACGGGAGAATCCTGATACGAAATACATCAAGGAAGGGTAAAAAGCTAAAAGAGGTGATAGGAGAATCTCATGGAAGAATTTTATTCATCGTTTTAGAATTGTATGGGGATAAATATAGGGTCATCACAGCGAGAGATGCCACTCAGACTGAAAAGAAGTTATATAAGATAAGGGGCAAATAATTTATTATGCGAAAAGTAAAAATCGAAAGCGTGGAAGATTTAGAAGCATTGCCAGAAGATGAATGGGTGGAAGTACCTGAAGGGCTGCATGCAAAGTTTGTTTATAGCATAGACCGGGAAAATAACAAACTAACGATTGTGCTACCGGAAGAAATCGCTAAAAGGATTGGAAATCGGCTGTTTGCATCATTCGATGAAGGAAAGATAGTTATCAGTGAAATTAAGGAATGAATGGGAATGAATAAAAAATTCAGGAAACTTCTAAACGCCCAGCTTCAGGGTATAACCGTAGGCGATATTATGGAAACAGAGGTTATCACAATCAACGAGGATGCGACTTTGGCACAGTTATATTCCTTGATTAGTGAATATCACCATTTGGGCTATCCAGTAATTAATAACGAGAATAAAATTGCAGGAGTTATTTCATACAAAGATTTGTTTCGCGTGAATAGAGAAGACTGGAATAGAATTCGTGTTAAAGAGAGAATGAGTACACGCTTGATTTGTGTCAGCCCGGGAGATAGTGTTATTGAAGCTATGGAGAAGATGACAGAGGAGGGAATTGGTAGATTACTCGTAATGGAAGACGATACGCTTGTAGGGATTGTGTCGCGCAGCTCTATTATGGACGGGGCAATAAAAAGATTGTTAGCATGACTTTGGAAAGGTTGATTAATACATTGAATACGGGTTATTGCTATGGACCAAAAGGAGACAAGAAAAACAGTTAGAACATTCGCATTAGCTACATTTTTAAATGATTTAGGCTCGGACATGATTTATCCGGTCTGGCTGTTGTTTGTAACTTCTGTTTTAGGTGCAAATATGGCTGTTCTTGGCTTTATAGATGGTTTAGGAGCAGCAATAGTTTCAATATCGCAAGCTGCTTCCGGTTACGTA